>CAMMLF010000233.1 GCA_946497585.1 uncultured Clostridium sp. | reverse complement strand
TTATTGCTCTTTCTGACATTTCCATAGTAATTGGTGCTTGTGTTAAAGAGGATGTTGCAATAAGTCTATTTAAAGTCCCCTCCAACTCCCTAATATTTGAATCTATTTTTGTAGCAATATTAGATAAAATTTCATCATCAATATATATGTTATCTAATTGAGCTTTCTTTTTTAATATAGCAAAACGTGTTTCATAGTCAGGATTAGAAATGTTCGCAATTAATCCCCACTCAAAACGTGATTTTAATCTATCCTCTAGTAAAGGAATATCTTTTGGAGGTCTATCACTAGAAATAATTATTTGTTTTCCACTACCATGTAAACTATTAAAAGTATGGAAAAATTCTTCTTGTATTCTTTCTTTTCCTGCTATAAATTGAATATCATCAATTAATAATACGTCTATATTTCTGTATTTATTTTTAAATTGCTCTGTTTTTGAATCTTTTATTGCATTTATTAATTGATTAGTAAATTTTTCAGAATCTACATATAATACATTTAATGTTTTATTATTTTTTAGAACTTCGTTTCCGATAGCATGCATTAAATGTGTTTTTCCTAACCCAGATCCACCATATACAAAAAGTGGATTGTAAGATTTTGCTGGAGCTTCAGCAACTGCTAATGCTGCAGCATGAGCAAATCTGTTATTGTTACCAACAACAAATGTATCAAAAGTATACTTTGGATTAAGGTTTGAATTTGGGTTTACATAAGAATTTGTTGATTGCTCTAAATTAGAAGTCTCCTGCATAGGAGTACTATCATCTGATTTTAAGATAACATTAATGTCCCATTCTTTGTTTGTTAGAAATCTAAATGTATTTTTAAACAAATCATAGTATCTAGACATAATAGAATCTTTTTGAAAAACTGTATTTGCAACTAATACAATATTACCATTTTCAGCACTTTCGATTTCTAAATCTTTAATCCATGTTTCATAAGATATTTTAGTTACTTCATCTTTTAAAAGATCTTTTGCTTTTGTTAGTAGTTCGCTTAATTCTTTATTATTCATTACGATTCAGTCCTTCCAAAATGTGATGGTAATATAGAATTACATAAAAGTTATACACATAATTATCCACATTATGTTGATAATTATAACAATGTATATCATATCAAAAATTGAACAGTATAGTCAATAAAAAAGAAAAAAAATCTTAAAATTTATAAATGGTAAAATTAAATTACCGTTTTTAGATAAATAAAAAGACACATAATTAAAACTTATGATACAATGTTGGTGTCTAATCAAACATTGAAAGGAAGAATTAATTATGTGTCAAGAAAATAATACCACAAAAAGTAGAAAAGGTAAACACCTAGAATATAGTGAAAGACAATCAATAGAAAGATGGTGGAATAGAGATAAGCGTACAAAAGTTGAAATTGCTGAACTTTTAGATAGAACAGAAAAGACGATAAGGAATGAAATAAAAAGAGGATTAGTAAAAAATTTAACAACAGAATTAATTGAAATATGGGTATATAGTGCAGATGTAGCACAGCAAAAATATGAGTATTATTTAAAAGCAAAAGGACCAAAGTTAAAAATAGATAACGATTACAAATTAAAAGAATATGTTGAAAAAAGTATAAAAGAAGATAAAAAGTCACCAGAAGTAATTGCAGCAGAAATAAAAACAATGAAATTTAAAACAAAAATGTGCGCAAGAACAATTAGAAATAATATATATGCAGGAGATATTTATAATATAAAAACAAGCGATATGATTTACAACAAAGAATATAAAGAGAAAAATAAAGATAAAACAATATGTGAAAAAGTGCCACCAGAAAAAAGTATAGATTATAGACCAGAAGAAGCTAATATAAGAGAAGTATATGGACATTGGGAAGGAGACCTAGTGATAGGAAGTAAAAAAAGAGGAGCAGTATTGTTTACTTTAACAGAAAGAAAAACTAGAGAAGAAATAATCGTAAAGATACCTGGAAAGAAAGCAGAATACGTGGCAAAAGCATTAGACCTAATAGAAAGAAAATACAAGAATATATTTTATAATAAATTTAAAACTATAACTTTTGATAATGGCGGAGAATTCAGGAATTGGAAAGCATTAGAGAAATCTTATGATAACCGAAGAAAAAAGGCTAGAACACAAATATATTATGCCCATCCATACCGCTCAGGAGAACGAGGAAGCAATGAAAACGCCAATAGACTAATAAGAAGATTCATACCAAAAGGAATTGATATAACACCAATATCAGAAGAATTTATACAAAAAATAGAAGATTGGATAAATAATTATCCAAGAGCTATGTTTAATTATAAAAGTACCAACGAAATCTTAAGTGAAATGTGTGCATAATAAACCGGAAATTTATTATTGCCATTTATAAAATTAAAGAAATTTAAAAATTTTTCTTGACAAATTATAAAGAAGCGTAGTACAATATATCTTGTCAGTTCAATAAATGCAGTTGTGGCGGAACTGGCAGACGCACAGGACTTAAAATCCTGCGGTTGAATAAACCGT
>CAMMLF010000232.1 GCA_946497585.1 uncultured Clostridium sp. | reverse complement strand
ATTAGAATACTTATATAAGTAGTGACTTTTAATTTTGAAAGGAGAGAAGAATGAAAACTAAAATTAAAAGGAAGTTACATGGAGTTTTAAATGTAGTGCTTATATTTGGAATTTTAATGTCGTCTATACCATTTACTCCGTTAGTTATGAAAGTTAATGCTATGGCAAATATTGATGGAGATAAAATAATTGAAACTGCTCAAAATTATATTGGCTGGACTTACAGTGAAGTTGGAACGTGTACTGGTTTTGTTACACGTGTACTAAACAAGTTAGGTATTGGTGAATCAATAGTAGGAATTCATCCTTATGATATTGATACTCCTCAATCAGGTGGAGGCTCAAGATACGCACCATCTAAAATGTATAATAATGCAATGGCTCATCCTGAAGATGCTGAACATATTTGGTCTGGTTATGCAAAAGATGTACCAGCTAATGCAGGTTTATTTAAAAATGGTGATTTGGTAATTCAAAGACCAGAAGATAAAGCGAACTATGATGGATCAGGACACGTTGCATTTATGCACTTATTTGATAATAAAATTGCAATGTTAGGTGGAGCAACTAATTATGGCGTTGTTGATTCAGTTTTTGGAACTGTTATGACTAGAAGTACTACCATAAATGTTAATGGTATGGATTATATTCATGTATTTAGATTAACTGAAAGAGTTCCGAAAGGTGAAGTTCATGTTCAAAAAATAGATAAAGAATTTAATGTTGCTCAAAATGAAGCTGTGCTGGATGGGGCTGTATATGGATTATATGCTAGAGAAAATATAAAAAATACAGATACTGGTGGTACAGCATATACAACTAATCAAGAAGTAGCACGTGTGACTATTTCTAATGGAAAAGCATCCGTTGGTAATTTATTTTTGGGAGAATACTATTGGAAAGAAATTACTCCACCAAAAGGCTACAAACTTGACAAGAATACCTATAATGTAAGTATTGTTGATGATGGTAGTTCAGAAGTAATTATAAAAAATTCTACTGTTAAAGATGAGGTAATCACAGGTAATTTTGATTTGCAAAAGATTATGACGTCTGGTGAAGAATCTGAGATTGTAGAAAAAGAAGAAGGAGCAGAATTTGTAGTAGTTGCCAAAAAATATGTTGATAAATATGGCTCTGTTGAAGAAGCATATAAACATAAATCAGAATTTAGTAATAGAGAATATGATTATCTCATTACAAATAGCGAAGGGTATGCTAAATCAAAAGATCTTGCCTATGGCTCATTCATTGTAAAACAAGTAAAAGGAAAAGTTGATACGGATAAAGTAAATGAATGGACATTTACTGTTTCATCTGAAAATCAAGATACTTTGCATTACATAATCAATAACCGTTTATTTACTAGTTATTTAAAATTAATTAAGAAAGATGCTGAAACTGGTAAAACAATTACTTTAAGTAATACAACTTTTAAAATTAAAGATGTTGAAACTGGTGAATACTTGGTTCAAAAAGTGGGAGATAAAAAATATGATACTTGGACTACATCAGAAAATGGTAGTGTAGTCTTACCACTTCAGTTAAAAGCTCAAAAATATATTTTAGAGGAAATCAAAAACCCTGATGGTTATTTAATCACGGATGAGATAGAATTTGAAATTACTAATCAAAATATTTACGAGCTTGATGAAGATGGCAATCCACTAACTGTAATCGAAGTACCAAATACATCTATCAAAGGACAAGTTAAAGTTGAAAAAACAGGAGAAGTTTTAACTGGTATTGAACAAGATGAAAATGGTAATTATCAGTTTATTTATGAAGAGCAAAAACTTGACGGTATGAAATTTGTTATTGAAGCTAAAGAAGACATAATTGATCCAGCTGATGGAAGTGTTATTTATAAAAAGGGAACTATTGTAGATGAAATTGTTACTTCATCTAAAGAAGATACTTATTCAAAATTACTTCCGTTAGGAGAATACGTTGGATACGAAACTGAAGCTCCAGAAGGTATGGTTCTTGATGATACAAAATATGATATTACCATCAAAGAGGATGGTAATACACCAGTTGTTGTTAAAAGCATTTCTGTTCAAAATGAACGTCAGAAAGTAGATGTAACAATTAATAAAAAAGATAGTGAAGATGAAACAGCTATTGAAGGAGCTGTTTTTAATTTGGTTTTAAAGAAAGATGTTTTACTTCCTAGTGGAGAAGTTTTGCTAAAAGCAGGAACTGTTATTGAAACTGGCAAAACAAATAGCAAAGGAAAATTGTCTTTCAAAGCTGACTTGCCTTTATCTTATGATGGTGAAATCTATTATGAAGTAACAGAAGTAAAGCCAGCTAACGGATATTATCCAAATGACATTATTATTCCTATTGTGTCTGAATATCGAGGACAAGATGTAGAAGTAGTAGACAATGTTAAATATGTATATAATGATGCAATCAAAAACTATATTTTAGTTAATAAAGTTGATGATAAAACATTAGAAAATATTATTAGTAAAGATTTTACTTTTTCTTTATGTAAAGATGAAAA
>CAMMLF010000231.1 GCA_946497585.1 uncultured Clostridium sp. | reverse complement strand
CTCCGTAGTTTGGTATTAAATTGAATTTTTTAGATAACTCTAAGCTTAGAACCATAAGCTTTTAATCTTGTCAATTTTTTCTTCTTTTTGTGTTGTCTTTTGTTTTCTTTTGTGATATAGTATAAAAAAATAGGAAAAGGAATAAAATTATGTATTTAAATATAATGAACAATAAAAAAACAGGAAAAACAAGACTATCTATTCGTAGAGGCTATAGAGATGCTAACGGAAAAGTTAAGAATGTCACCATACAGAATTTAGGTGACCTTGAAGTTTTAAAGAAAGATTATGATGATCCTATCGCTCATTTTAAAGAAGTTGTTAAAAATATGAATGAAGAAGAAAAACAAATTAATCTTCCAATAACTGTAAAGATTGATAAAAATGAAAAATTAGAAGAAGGTACTAATAATTACAAAAACTTTGGCTATGCTGCCCTTTCCAAAATATATCATGAATTAGAAATTGATAAATTTTTAATTCATAGATTTAAAATTAGAAATGTTTCAGAATTTAAAATAAATAATATTATGAAACTTCTTGTTTTTGCTAGAGCATTGTTTCCTGAATCTAAAAAGTCTACTTATGAAAATAGAAATATATTTTTTGAAAATACCAATTTTTCTTTAGAAGAAGTATATAATACTTTAACATATATAGAGCCTTTTAAAGAACAACTACAAAAATATATTTATGACCATATACAAGAACAGTACAAGCCTAATAATGAATGTGTATTCTATGATGTAACTAATTACTACTTTGAAATTGATGATCCAGATGAACTTAGAAAGAAAGGTGTTAGTAAAGAACATAGAACATCTCCAATTGTTCAAATGGGGCTGTTTATGGATACTCTTGGATTACCTATGTGTTACAAACTTTTTGAAGGCAACACAACTGATTGTTTAACATTAAAACCTATGGTTCAAGAACTTCAAAAAAATTATGATGTTGATAGAGTCATTGTTGTTGCAGATAAAGGTTTAAATACAGGTAATAATATTGCATACAACAAGGCTATTGGAAATGGCTATGTTATGAGTCTTAGCATCAGAGGTGCAAATACTGAAATGAAAGAATTTGTTTTAAAAGAAGATGGTTATACATATAACAATGATAAAACATATAAAAAGAAGTCTCGTTTTTATCCTAGAGAAATTACCATTACAAAGAAAGATAAAAATGGAAAGGTAACTAAAACTAAAACAACTGTAGACGAAAAACAAGTAATTTTTTGGAGTGCTGATTACGCAAAAAGAGCTAAAATGGAACGTCAACCTGCTATTGAAAAAGCAAAAGATTTAATTGGTAATGTTCAAAAATATAATCAAAAAAATTGTGTTGGTGCAAGTAAATATGTTAAACATTTAGTATTTGATAAAAATACAGGAGAAATAATTGAAGCTAAATCTCAACTTTCTTTAGATTTAGATAAGATTGCAGAGGAAGAAAAATATGATGGATATTATGCAATAGTTACTAGTGAAATGGATAAAACAGATGATGAAATAATTGATATATATAGAGGGTTATGGAGAATCGAAGAAACATTTAAAGTAACTAAAAGCGAACTTGAGGCAAGACCTGTGTATGTTTCAAGACAAGAACACATTGAAGCTCACTTTTTAACCTGCTACATTGCCTTAGTAATTAGCAGAGTTCTTCAACATAAATTAGATAAAAAATATTCTGTCGGAAAAATTCTCGAAAGTCTTCAGCAATGTTGTTGCTTCAATATCCAAGAAAATATTTATCAATTCACATATTATGATGCTATATTAAAAGATATTGGTTCAGTTACAAATATTGATTTTTCAGTAAAAAATAGAAATTTACAAAATATCAAAAATATTTTAGGAATGACTAAAAAAAGTTAAAATAGACAACAATTTTCGAATACAATTTATGCACTTAAATCTTAGTTATATCAACTAGTTTAAGTGCATATTCCCATTTTTTTACTATCAAAGTCAGGTTATATAACTAATCTTTTTATTTGTAAATCTTTTTTTCAATTCCAATATCAAGTAGGAACTAAGTGATTATTTCACTAAGTAGCCTCTCGCCAGAAAGAGACCGATGGATATTTCTCCATCGGTCTCCAAACAAGTCTTTAATCATCCAATATTTCCATTGCTTTCTTGTACTTTTGAAAACGCTTCTCCGCTTTTTCTGTCCACTCTGTTAAACGGCTCTTGTCACTATTGTGTTTTAAATCTGCCTTTTTTACTTTTTTACTAATAGGATTTTGCTTTAATTTTTGTACATAAGACATATAGTCTTCGTTCTCATCATGTGTCAATAACTTTAAAGCTTCTATTACCTCCTCTGAGAATTCTTCCGATAAATCTTCCATGGTTACCGGAGTGTCTTCCACTACATCATGTAGTAAGGCTACAATAGTTTCTGTTTCAGTATCCATTTGCTCCGCCAAATGAATAGGATGATAAATGTAAGGAACACCTGACTTATCCAGTTGTCCATGATGTGCTTCATAAGCAAAATGCGACGGTCTTTTTGTATTATCTGTGTAA
>CAMMLF010000230.1 GCA_946497585.1 uncultured Clostridium sp. | reverse complement strand
TAAAAAGTTTCTTGTAAAAGTTCTTCGGATAATTCTTGATTTTTTGTTAATCCTAATAGATACTTATATATTATATAAGAATATTTTTCATATATCTCATCCACATTTTGCCTCCCTCTATATATAATAACGATTTATTTTAAAAAAAGTTTCAAAAAATATATATTTTTTACTTTTTTTACTTTTCTTAACTTTGATTGTTATTTTTATGAAAATATTATATTTTAATTATAGTTAATTTCAATTTGATTTTTAAAGGTTTTCCTTTAAAATACAGCACGGCAGGTTTACAATACAGTTAGGAGGATATGATGAAAAAACTTCTTTGCACTTTGGTGGCCGTGGTGCTTTCCCTCGCAGTATGCACATCCGCATTTGCTGCCGAACCCGAAGTCATCACTTCTACCGTTACTTCTTCGACCTCTTCGACTGAAGTTGAGCCGAGAAGTACCATCTCTGGATATGCCCACATGACTGTCCGGAATAACTATCCTATCCCAATCAGGGCTTCTGCCAGTGGTTGGGGCGGAATGGGTGTCACGATTAAGTTCAACACCAACCAAACCTACAACAACGTCAGAACCATTATCTATGTGTCAAACGGCATTTTCCACAGTGGGTCAAGTTACACAACCTTTGATGGTAACATCAACATCAACGGTAATAACGAAATCTATTTCAATGACTTGAGCCACGATTCTCCGGAATATGTCGTCATTGCCTTCCCTGGATTGCCTGACGGAGTATCCCTCGATTGTGAAGTTTGGATTTACGGGTAACCTCTCCTCTCTTCACAAGTAAACAACACCGTTTTCCTGCCGTGCTGGGGAGTCATAGCTTTTGCTATGACTCTTTATACTTTTATAAGCTTATAATATAAGTAAAAGATAAAAGATATTTTCATCTTTTATCTTTTTATTTTTTTAAATATTTATATATCATCTTTTCTTAAAAAATGTTGTCAGTTGAGATAGTTCCATTTGACAATATTTTGTGTTAATACGAACCATCCCATTTGGCACAAAAACTTTTTTCGATTTTGGTCCGCCCCCAACCGAAAAAAATCTAAAACTATGCCAATTAGACATTTTTGTACGTCTAAAAAGCATAGTTTTTATTCTATATTTACATAAACTTATTCTGCTAAATCTTACGATATATATACAGCCTCAAGGCTTTCAGCGATTTTTATCATTTGTTTGAACTCCTTCGTTTTTTCTTTATTATATCACACCAAAAGATATTATTTGAATATCTTTCTATAATTCATCACGGTTTCAATGCTGTAATTGGAACTACATATACCCCATCGGGCCTTTTATATGCTGCATTTGTAAGACCACAAATCACACAAAGTAGTGATGGTGCTTTACCATTTTCACTTTCTATTTGATTTTTTAAACTTACTAAATTTTGAGCTGCTTTTTCAATTTGATTTGCTCCAAGTTTTATCTCAAATGCACACCATTTACCATTTTCCAACTCTATAATACTATCAATCTCTCTCTTTTGGTAATCTTGATAATGATAACATTTGGCATTAAAACTATCTGCATATATTTTTAAGTCTCTTTCTACAAGAGCCTCAAATAGAAATCCAAATGTTTCTAAATCATTTATGAGCTTACTTTCTTCTTTTATATTCAACAAAGAGCAAGCTATAGATGGGTCTGCTAAATGTCTTTTTTTTGCTTGTTTTACTCTTATAGATGAACGAATATTGGTTGAAAAAGGTTCGTCATTATCCAGTAAAAATAATCTATCTAATGCATTTAAATAAGATGCTAAAGTATCTATATCTATGTCTTCATTATCTATTTCGTTTATATCTTTCTTTAAAGTCATGTTAGATACGGTTGTGCTTTCATTTCTTGCTAATGATTTTAACAATAAGCTTACTTTATGCTTATCTCTATTTATTCCATCTAACCTATTTAAATCATCATCTATTATTAAATTTATATATTCCTCTATTGCCTCACTTGCGTCTCTTGACGAATAATTTATGTTAGCAGGCCATCCTCCTCTAATTATCAAATGTGCTAAATGTCTTAAGTCCACTTCGCCTGTTAGTTTTTCTTGCAATTTATTATTGCATAATTGCTCTAAAGAAATATCTCCTGTAGAATCTCCAGATTCAAATAAACTCATTGTTCTTAAGTGTATTTTACCATACCTGCCTGCTCCACTATGTGCTATTCCTTTTCTGTTAGGAGTAGAAGAACCCGTCAAAATGTATTGTCCTTTTAGTCCTGTTTTATCTACATCTATTCTTATTTCATCCCATAAATTTATTGCTTCCTGCCATTCATCAATTAGTCTTGGTTTTGGGCCTTCTAAAATTAGAGATGGTGATATTTTTGCTAGCTCCACATTATTAGACGTTCCTCCAGTTGTTTTTTGTAAAAGAATTTCGCTATTAGAATGGTAACGTCCAGCCCAAGTTTTACCACAATATTTTGGACCTTCTATACTAATTGCTCCAAATAACTTTAGGTAATGTTCTATTTTGTTATCTGCAATTCTTTTTTTGTAGTTTTTTATTTCCATA
>CAMMLF010000229.1 GCA_946497585.1 uncultured Clostridium sp. | reverse complement strand
TTTATGAGATAATAAAAATGTAGTTTTTTTCCAGTTTGAAAAATGTAGGAAAACCTACATTTTTTCTTTTTGATATAACTGGGAAAAAATGGTAAAATAAAAGTACATCTAAGAAGAAACTCATAAAAAAGAAAGGAGTTGGTAATTATGAGGTTAGATGTACTAAATGAAATTGAAGTAATAATAAGAGGAGGTGAAATAGGAATAGTGAGTAAGACAGCAATAGCAAAAATAATGGGATGTGATCCAAGAACTGTAAAGAAATATATGGAAGGATATGTTCCGCAGAAGAGGCGAACTGCTAAGAAAAAATCGAAACTAGACGAATTTAAAAATATAATTGAAGAAAAATTGGAATTAGGATGTAGTAGTATGGCAATATATAAATATATACAAAAGGATGGGTACACTGGTTCATATTCATTAGTAGCAGATTATTCAGCAAAACATAAACAAGAAGAATTAAAAAAAGCAACAATGCGTTATGAAACATTACCAGGTTTGCAAGCACAAGTAGATTGGAAAGAAAGTATAAAAATGACATCTAAATCAGGGCAAATATATGAAGTAAATATATTTTTAATGGTACTAGGGTATTCTAGGCTTAAGTTTTTGAAATTAACAAATGATAGAACACAAAAAACATTGTTTAGTTGTATGAATAAAGCATTTGAGTATTTTAACGGAGTACCAAAAGAAATTCTTTTTGATAATATGCCAACAGTTGTGGATAGAGCAAATAGTAGGATTGGAAATGTAAAGATAAACGGAAAGTTTATGCAATATGCTAAAGATACAGGATTTAAGGTAGTAACTTGTAGAGCATATAGACCGCAAACTAAAGGAAAAGTTGAGTCACTAGCAAGACTTGTAGATAGACTAAAAGTATATAATAACGAATTTAAAGATTATGAAGAACTTGAGAAAATTGTAAATAATTTTATGAAAGACATAAATAATGAAGTATCTCAAGGGACAAATGAAAGACCTGTGAATAGAATAAAAAAGGAAACAAAGTATTTGTTACCTTTACCAAATCAAGATATTTTAAAAACATATATCGCTTCGCCAAAAGAATATAAAGTTTCTAAAGAATCTATGATTACATATAAAGGACAGAAATACTCTGTTCCTACTTACCTAATAGGTGAATTAGTTTCTGTAAAAGAAACTAATGAATATATCCATATATATTATACAACAAATTTAATCACAACGCATAGAAAAACTGATAAATTTTTAAACTATCATAAAGAGCATTTAAAAGAAATCTTGCAATCTGATGCTTTAAAGGATATGTCAGAGCCAGAAATAGAAAAGTTTGCAGAGGAATATTTGCACGATTATGATAATTTGTGAAAAATATAAATAAGGATTGGAGGTATAGAGATATGAGCATATATACTGATTTAATTGATAATTTGGAAGAATTAAAATTGGATAAAATAAAGAGTATATTACCAGGATACTTGGATGAAATGAAAGATAAAAATATATCATTTACGGAAATGATGTATGATTTAACAAAAGAAGAAATAAAGTATCAAACAGAAAGAGCTGCTAAGGTAAATATTACAGTTTCTGCATTTCCATTTGAGAAAACATTACAAGATTTTGATTTTTCATACCAACCTAGTGTTGATAAAACAGAGATGTTAGATTTAGAAACTTTAAGATTTATGGAAAAAAATGAAAATGTAATATTTGTTGGTACTAGTGGTGTTGGAAAAACACACTTAGCTGTTAGTCTTGGTATGGCTGCTGCTAAGAGGAGAATTAGTACTTACTACATAACTTTTAATGATTTAATTAATCAATTACTGAAAGCCAATTCTGAGAATAGAGCTGATATAAAGATAAAATATTTTTGTAAATATAAGCTACTGATTATTGATGAGATTGGATATTTGCCAATAACTAAAGAAGGTGCATATTTGTTTTTTCAATTGATTAATAAAAGATATGAGAAAAAATCCACAATATTGACAACTAATCAAGTGTTTAGTAAATGGCCTGATGTTTTTGGTGATAGTGTTGTAACAGCTGCAATTATTGATAGATTAGTGCATCATAGTCACATAATAAAAATAACAGGCAAGTCATATAGAATAAAGGATAGGAATGTGGAATTAAAAAGAAGTATAGATAAGGAGAGTGATTAAATTGACTGTTAAAGAAATGATAATATATGCTGATGTTGCAATAGATAGATTAGAGAATTCGAGCAGAGAAATAAATAGACAAAACATATTAGAAGAATTAAGTTTCTTAGCATACCATTGTAATAAGAAGGATATTTTGCTTGAAAGAAATATGACAGAGGAAAAATATTTTTAAAAGAGAAAGAAGATTTTTAAAGTGGGGATAAAATATCCCCACCAATATATCAATTTTAAATTAGAACTTTCTTACATTTTTAAATTGGAAAAAAAGTGCATTTTTCTATTGACATTTACAGATTCTTTATTTGGCGTGTATTCAACAATATCAGTTATACTACAATTATAGCCATTTTCTATATTTACTTTTATCATATATTTCTCCCAATAAATTTGACTAAATTATATAATTTTAATTGGATACTTAACTATT
>CAMMLF010000228.1 GCA_946497585.1 uncultured Clostridium sp. | reverse complement strand
ATCCTTTCTATGGTAATATAGAAATATAAAACCAAGGAAGGATTTTTTGAATGAAAGAAAGTAAAAATAATGAAATAATAAAACATATATTAGAGAATTATGATATAAAAAATGCCAATGATGTGGCAGAAGCATTAAAAGACATGTTTAAAGAAACTATCCAAACAATGATGAATGCAGAATTTAACACATCTATGGGATATTCTAAAAACGATAATAAAGTAGAAAAAAATAACTATCGGAATGGATACTCCACCAAAAATGTAAAAAGTAAATTCGGAGAATTTGAACTTTCTGTGCCAAGAGACAGAAATGCAGAGTTTGATCCTCAAATAGTTCCTAAAAATAAGCGAGATATTTCAGGAATAGAAGAGAAAGTAATTAACCTTTATGGAAAAGGATTATCAACAAGAGATATCAGTGAATCAATTGAAGATATCTATGGAGTACAGTTATCACCAACAATGATTAGTAATATCACAGATGCTGTCTTAGAAGAAGTAGAAGAATGGCAAAAAAGACCCTTAAAAGAAGTATATCCAATTATATTTATAGATGCAGTACATTTTAATATAAAGCAAGAAAATGTCATTGTAAAAAAGGCTGCTTATGTCATATTAGGAGTAACAAGTGAAGGATTTAAGGAGGTATTAGGAATATGGATTGGAGAAAATGAATCGGCAAAATATTGGTTAGGAGTATTAAATGAATTAAAAAATCGAGGAGTTAGGGATATATTAATTATATGTTCCGATGGGTTAAAAGGAATCAATGAAGCAATAAAAGCTGTTTATCCAAATGCGATGCAACAAAGATGTATAGTTCATTTAATTAGAAATTCTGTAAGATTTGTTTCTTATAAACATTTAAAAGAATTTTGTAATGACCTAAGAACTATTTATAAATCAAATACAGAAAAGGAAGCAAGAGAAAATCTAGAAAAAGTAAAAGAAAAATGGAAAGGCATTTATCCAACGAGTTTAAAAGTGTGGGAAGATAATTGGGAGGCAGTTTGTACTTTATTTAATTATTCTAAAGAATTACGAAAAATAATGTATACAACAAATGCAATTGAGAGTTTAAATCGTTCTTATCGTAAATACACAAAAACAAAAGGAGTATTTACAAATGATACCTCATTAATGAAATGTCTATATTTAGCAACTAAGAATATTGAGAAAAAATGGACTACTAGATATCCGAATTGGGATATGATATATAATGAATTAAATATTTTATATCCTAATCGATTAATTTGATCTTTGAAAACAATTAAGATTATGATAATATTATATTATCAAAAAAAGAGACTGACATAATCAATCTCAATCATCTATATACCATAGGTTGGTAACTTTACACAAAATTTTTTACACTCTCTTGCCACTTGAATTATTGTTATTGTAAGTATTAATTAAGTTGTTCATATAAATACTATATTGACTATCAAGTTCACTATCAATAATATCAAGTTCATATAGATCACGATAATAACGAATAGCATCTACCATTAAAGATTGATCTTCACTTATTTTATCACTAGTAATAGCTTCTTTCATAGAATCAACAGAATCATCATAACTAGCTTTTTCACCGGTAGCAGTTTTTAAAATAACATGATATCCAAGTTCAGTAGTAATAACTTCAGTTGAATATTCTCCATCTTCAAGATCATTAGCAGCTTTTACTAACTCATCATAATTACTATCTAAAGATCCAATATTAATCTCACCAAGATTACCGCCATCTTCTTTGGTATCATCATCTTCTGAATATTCTTCTGCTAATGATGCAAATACACTCTCAATATCTTCACCATTTTCTTTTGCTTGATTAAGTTCATCAATAATACTTTCAATTGTCTCTTGTGCCTCAGCCTCAGCTTCTTCTTGTTCTTCATCGCTCATATCGTCTGTAACATCAGGTGTGATTAATATATGAGAAATGGTCATATCAGGATAGACACTATTTTCATAATATTCTTTTAATTCTTCTTCCGTGATATTATCCTTTACATAAGTCTCAATTGCTATATTTTGTAAATAACCGATATAGTAATTATTGCGATAAGCATCAATTGATTGGAACCCAGCCTGTTGTAAAGCCGCTAAAAGATCTTCTTCAGAACCATAATTAGATAAAAGTTGATCAATTACCGCATCTGCATAGGCATTAGCATCATCTAGTTCATCAGGAAATTCAGCCTCGAAAACATACTTATCAATCATATTAATTAAAGTGTTTAACCCAAAACTATTTTTTATTTCCTCATAAAAATCATTGACACTAATCATTTCTCCATCTTTAAATGTTACAACGGCTTCATCTCCATTCGATAATGTCGGTATTTTACCACATCCGCAAAGAAGTAATGAACATACTCCCAAAATAAATACTTTCTTTTTCATTAATATTTTCCTCCTAATAAGTAAATTATAGCAACTATCTAGAAAAAATACAAGAAAAATAAGGGAAAACAATAAATTTTCACAAAATTTTCATAAGAGAGCCCAAAAAACAAAATGAGTTAGGTATTTGACCCGCACCAATTTGAGTCTTAACCATAATATATAAGTGAAAAGACAAATAAAGGAGGAATGATTTATGAATAA
>CAMMLF010000227.1 GCA_946497585.1 uncultured Clostridium sp. | reverse complement strand
AGTAAAATATTAGATTTAAATTCAGATAAGGCTTTGTGGGAAACATTAGCAGTACTAAAATCAATTCCGTTATGGTTTTTGGGGGCAGATGTAAAAACCTTTATATTTGGGCATTTTTCTGTTTCCCCCATTCAAAAAATCTTTCCCCCAGTATTTTTTTAGGAGATGTTAAAAATGGTACAATTTATAATTGGTTTAATTATAGGGGCTAATATTAGCCTCTTTTTATATGCTTGCATTTTAGCAGGTAAAAAATCAGATGAGGAGGTGATACAGTATGAAAATTCGCAAAATTATAACAAAAAGTAATGAAGATATTGCAATATTGATAAAAAGAGGAACAGAACTAATTTCAATAACTGTTGATACGGACAATAATATTGAAATTAACGGTTATGAAAATGATATGGTTTTATTGGAAGAAATTGCAGTTACTCAATTACAAAATCAACAAATGGAAAATGACTTATTTGATAATATTATGAATATGCAGGACATAGATGATGCACCTTTTATGAAAGATGAGGAGGGAGAAACTTGAAAGAAAAGAGATATTACTGGTTGAAGTTATATGATACTTTTTTTGATAATAAAACAAGTAAATTTCTCCGTAAGTTGCCAGATGGGGATAAGATACTACTAATCTATCTAAAATTGCAATTAAAACTTCTTAAAAGCGAAGGAATCTTTGTATATGAACATTTATGCGAATCTATGGCAGAAGAAATTGCTATGACACTTGATGAAGATGTAACTATTGTTAAGATATTATTAACAGCACTTGAAAAAACAAAGACCATTGAATTTTTTGATGAAGATACATTTATGCTATCAGAAATGCAAGATTTAATCGGTAGCGAAGGTTCTAGTGCTGCAAGAGTTAGAAAGCATAGAGAAAAATATAAAATGTTACAATGTAACGGTGAAGTAACAAGTAGTAACACACCTGTAACAAATTTGTTACGGAGAGATAGATATAGATATAAAGATGATTGATGATTTATTTAATTTAATAATAAATAAAAGCCCTAAAATTTCACAAAATTTTTATGAATTGATTGAAAAATTAGAATTTAATTATACTGCTGACATTTTAAAGACATTTCAAGATGACAAAATAGAAATGCTAAAAATCATCTTATATACTCTTTATCAGTTAGAAATAGAGCAATTTCAAAATATATTATCAAGGGTAAAAAGAGAAGAACTAATAAATCTCTATAATCTATGTAAAAGCTATAATACAGATAATTTCTTATCTTACTATAAAAAAACAATTATCAATAAATATACTGATAACACTACATAAGGAGCTGATTGTATGTTAGATAGTTATATGAATAATTTTGAAAATATTGTTTCATCCACCCTATTTATAGTATTTAAGATTACACTTATTGTATTAGTAAGTTTGCTAATATTATCTTTGGTTTTGCTAGCCATAGGGTGTTTGATAAAATCACAAAAGCTAAAATCAAAATTTTTAATAGCTGTACCAAGTCTATTGATAGTAATAATATTTTTCTTATCAATTCCCCCTATCTTCGTACACTTTAAAAATATGATTTAAGTATATAGTAAATCTCCTTAAAGTTTGCCCTAACACTATATAAGGAGATGATGTTTAAATGAGTTTAAAGAAAAGTAAAAAGCATGTAGTTTCTAAACTAAAAGCCATAGGAACAATGCTTACATTATTTGCTATAAAAACTAATATGGTTTTTGCAGCTGAAGGTGGAACTACTATTGGAACAGCCGAAGTAACACAAGCAACGGATAATATAAAAAGAGTAATTACTTCTATCGCAATGCCACTTGGTGGTGTTCTTATCTTTGCAAGTGTTGTAGTTGCCGCAATAAAGATGATAGCAAACTCAAATAACCCTCAAAAAAGAGCTGAAAGTATTGGTTCACTTGCCTGGATATGTGGTGGTGGCGTTGTTTTAGGTGCAAGTCTTATAATCGCTGGAATAATTGTTAATGTAGCAACTAACAATACTGGTGGATTACTTGGTGGATAGGTGATGCTTATGAAAGTATTTAAAGTTCCATTTGATATTAAACGCGAAGAAAAAATCTTCGGTGGATACCTTAGTTTAAGGCAAGTAGTATATTTAATGCTAGGTGCATCAAGTTTGGCTTTACTTGCTACACCACTTCCAATAGTATTAAAAATAATATTTATTTTACTAATTGCAAGTTTCTTTTTATTGTGTACTTTTCTAAAAATAGGTGAGCAGAACTTTGATAAGTTCTTTTTTTATGCCTTAAAATACCTATTTCGTAAAAAATACTTTGTCTATAAGAGGTGTTTAAAATGGTAATAATGATTATATTTTTAGTTTTAACTGTACTTTTTGTTATAGGTACAGCCATTTATTTAAACAATAAAAAGAAAAATGTAAATGCACCAAAACACAGTATAGATACAAAAGACAAAAATGCAGATAAGAATGATAAAAAAGGTAAAAAACAACTAACTGATATTTTACAAATTAAAATTAAAGACAATATTATTTGCTTAGGTAATAGATATTCAAATGTTATAAGGCTTGGAAACATAGATTATAATATGCTTTCAAATTCTGAACAAGATTCTATTGAAAATGTGCTAA
>CAMMLF010000226.1 GCA_946497585.1 uncultured Clostridium sp. | reverse complement strand
GATGGACCTCCATATGCAAATGGAGAAATACATGCAGGACATGCCCTAAATAAAATTCTAAAAGATACAATAGTTAGATATAAGTCAATGAAGGGCTATTACTCACCATACATACCAGGTTATGATACTCATGGTATGCCAACTGAGAAGAAAGCTATTGAAAAATTAGGACTAGACAGAAGTAAAATTCCTGTTACACAATTTAGAGATACTTGCCAAGATTTTACTAGAAAATATAAAGATATTCAAACAGAAGGCTTCAAACGTTTAGGAGTTCTAGGCGATTGGGAGCATCCATATATTACTTATGACCCTAAAATGGAAGCTAGACAAATTGGCGTATTCGGAGATATGTATCAAAAAGGATATATATATAAAGGATTAAAACCAGTTTATTGGTGTACTGATTGTGAAACAGCATTAGCTGAAGCAGAAATTGAATACAAAGATGATGAAGCAACTTCTATATATGTTAAATTCCCAGTTGTTGATGGAAAAGGAATATTAGATGATGAAAATACTTATATAGTAATTTGGACAACTACTCCTTGGACATTACCTGGAAATATGGCAATTACAGTAGGACCAGACTTTGAATATAGCTTAGTAAAAACAAATGTTGGAAACTTAGTTATAGCAAGTGATTTAGTAGAAAAAGTTATGAAACTTGCTGAAATAGAAGATAACGAAGTTTTAAAAACATTTAAAGGTGAAGATTTAAAAGGAGTACAATGTAGACATCCATTCCTAGAAAGAAATTCAGTAGTTGTTTTAGGCGGAGAAGATGGAGTTAATGTTACATTAGAAGAAGGTACTGGAGCTGTACACACTGCACCTGGATATGGTAAAGAAGACTATTTACAAAGCCTAAAAGATGGTCTAGAAATAAAAGTTGCAGTAAATGACAAAGGTGTTCAAACAGAAGAAGCAGGACCTTTTGCAGGAATATACTATGCTAAATCAAATAAAGAAATAACAAAATGGCTTGAAGAAAATGGTTACTTATTAAAAGCAGTTAAATTAGTTCACTCATATCCACATTGCTGGAGATGTAAAAAGCCAATCATATTCAGAGCAACACCACAATGGTTTGCATCAGTTGATGGATTTAGAGATGAAGTTTTAAAAGCTGTAAAAACAGTTAAATGGCATCCAGCATGGGGCGAAGAAAGAATGACTGAAATGATAAAAGGCAGAAATGACTGGTGCATATCTAGACAACGTACATGGGGAGTTCCACTTCCAATATTCTATTGTGAAGACTGTGGAGAACCATATGTTACAAAAGAATCTATAAAGAAAATCCAAGATATATTTGGAAAAGAAGGTTCAAATGCATGGTGGGCAAAAGAAGTAGAAGAGCTTATGCCAGAAGACGCAAAATGTGCTAAATGTGGATGCACTCATTTCAAAAAAGAAACAGATATAATGGACGTTTGGTTTGACTCAGGCTCAACACATCAAGGTGTTTTAGTAGAAAGAGGATTAAGCTATCCAGCAGATTTATACCTTGAAGGAAATGACCAATATAGAGGCTGGTTCCAATCATCACTTCTAACATCTGTTGCAACAAAAGGTATAGCTCCATATAAAGAAGTATTAAGCTGTGGATTTGTTGTGGATGGACAAGGAAGAAAAATGTCTAAGAGTTTAGGCAATGGTGTATCTCCAATAGATGTATGTAAAAAATATGGTGCAGATATACTAAGACTATGGGTACTTTCAGCTGATTATTCAATGGACGTAAACTTATCTGATGATATATTAAAAGGAATCTCAGATGTTTATAGAAAAATAAGAAATACAGCAAGATATATATTAGGAAATACAAATGACTATGACCCAGAAAATCCAGTTGCTTATGAAGATTTAATGGAAATAGACAAGTGGGCATTAACAAGACTTAACAAATTAATTCGTGATTGCACAAAAGATTATGATGAATATGATTTTGCAAATTGCTATCACGATATAAACCAATTCTGCGTTGTAGATATGAGTAGCTTCTATCTAGATATAATAAAAGATAGATTATATACTTCAAAAGCTGATTCGCTTGAAAGAAGAGCAGCTCAAACAACAATGTATTATATACTAGACGCTTTAGTAAAAATATTAACACCAATGACTTCATTTACAGCAGAAGAAATTTGGAAAACTATGAAGCATACTGTGCAAGAAACTGTAGAAAGCTCAATGCTTACAGATTACCCAACTCCAGTAGACATGTGGGATAACAAAGAATTGTCAGAGAAATGGGAAAAAATAATAAAACTAAAAGATGTAGCTTCAAAAGAATTAGAACTTGCAAGAGCAAATAAAACAATTGGAAATTCACTAGATGCAAAAGTTACAATTTATGCAGAAGGTGACGAATACAACTTCTTAAAAGAAAACGAAGACTTAATAAAATTAGTTTTAATAGTTTCTGGATTAAAAATAGAAGAAAACAAGCGTAAGGAAGAAAAAATGGGTATAAAAGTTGAACATGCTGATGGCGAAAAATGTGAAAGATGCTGGATGTATGATGAAAATACAGAAGATGGCTTATGCCCAAGATGTAGAGAAGTTTTAGGAAAATAGATATGTCAATAGGGACGCTCCTTTTTGACACACATTATTAAAATT
>CAMMLF010000225.1 GCA_946497585.1 uncultured Clostridium sp. | reverse complement strand
GAAAGTTATGGAATTAGTTAAAAATATATTTTTTAATACAGATAAATTGATTCAAAGCTCTAATGTTAAGATATCTTATACAGGTAAGCTTTTTCAGGATGGTTCTGAAGAAGTATTTATTCATTATGGATTTGGTGATAATTGGGACAATGTTTCTGATATTGCTATGAGTAAGACAGAATTGGGATTTCAAGCGGAACTTCAATTAAATAATAGCGATAAATTAAATTTATGTTTTAGAAATTCTAATAACGAATGGGATAATAACGAAGGACAAAATTATACATTTAATGTAGAGGAAGCTCCAGTTTCTTTGGCTGTTGTTGAAAACAATTCTTTAGAAACTCCTCGTAGACTTAGAAAAAGTTATTTATGGAGTAAAAAAATTAAACTTGCTGTTTATAAAATTATTAAGTATTTTCCAAAAATTATTACTGGAAATTATAAAAAGAAGTCAGAAGATGCTAATTAGTAAGATATATGAACCTACAAGATATGGCTTGTAGGTTTTTGTGTATTTTGTAGCTATTTATAAACAATTTATTTATATTTAAATTACAAAAAAATAATTATTGGGGGTTTTACAATGGAAAAGAAAGCAAAGTTATTACTTTTTGCATCTGTATTAGTAATATTGTATACTGAAATTGTTGGTGCCAATACTAGTTTTTCTTTAAATTATTTACCTATAATAATAACTGTTTTATCTTTAGGTATTTTAAATATTAAGCTAAAAAAATCATTTTCATCTACAAATGTGATTATTACCACAAATTTGTTAGTTATTCTTATAGATTTTATTATAAATATTGTATGTTATTTTTTATTTAAAGATATGTACCAAATTGAGATAATTAGGTTATCTACTATATTGCCTATTGCTATTTTAGCTTATAATATTGATAAAGTTGATCTTTTAAGAATTAATAAAGATTATTTTATAGGTATAGCTAAATACTTTATTTTGCCGTTATTACTAGCTTTTACTTTAGAACAAGCTTTTATATTTTTTGCTACTTGTATTGCTCAAATATTTAGTAATGATTCTGTGGACGATATATTGCAAATAGTGTTTAGAATTATAGAAGCAGACATTACTTTTGTTTTGTTAACATTATCTTTAAACAATGAGAGTAACACAACTATAAATAGTGACATTTTTACAAGAAATATTTTTATAGCTATTTTAGCTATTATGCTAATAGTTCTTATACTAAAATTAAGTATGATTATTAATTGTATTATTTCAATGAATAGTGAAATAGCTGTTTTAGATGATGTTTACCCATCAAGCAATATAGTGGATTATAATAGTCTTGGTTTGTATGTAGATTCTTCAGATGTAGAAGATTCTGAAAATGCTGAAAATCTTCCTTATTCTCAAACTGGTTTTAATGATATTTATACTGCTTATGTATATAATTCTATATATACTTACAGATTAAATATTAGTAATGTAAATTCACTGCTTCAAAGTAGAAAGTGTACAACTAGACAGGCTTTGAATTCATATAATGATTATACTAAAACTGCCATAGATTTATGGGATGAAACTAAACCTAGTTTGATTTTTCAAATATTTGCTATTTTTATTATTTATATTGCAAATTTTGCAAGTATTGTTATTGTATATAAAGCAAAAGAAAGCATTTAATGCTTTCTTTTTTCTTATATTTATTAAAAATATCCTTGCAATTACCTCGAAAAATCATACGTTCCAACCGCCATTTACTTGTATAACTTGGCCTGTAATATAGTCTGAATTTGCCAAAAACAAGACAGTTTCAGCTACATCTTCAGTTTTTCCTATATGTTCTAGTGGTATTTCTTCTATTATTTGCTTTTTTTCTTCTTCTGATAAAAATTTATTCATATCTGTATCTATTATGCCTGGAGCAATACTATTTACCTGTATATTGGATGGTCCTAGCTCTTTTGCTAAAGATTTTGTCATTGCATCAATTCCTGCTTTACTTACTGAATAAGCCATTTCACAAGATGCTCCTATTATGCCCCATATTGAACTTATGTTTATTATTTTTCCTACTTTAGCATTTATCATATATTTGGATACTTCTTTTGATGTGTAAAAAACTGAATATAAATTATTTTTTAGTATATTATCAAAGTCTTCTATACTTGTATCGTTTATTGTTTTTACTAAGTCTATTCCTGCATTATTTACTAGTAAATCTATTTTTCCAAATTTATTTATTGTAAAATCTACTAATGATTTTACTTCTTCATAATTTGACACATCTGCCTTAAATGTGTATACATTGTTAAATTCATTTTCGATTGCTTTTGCTTCGTTTATTGATTTATTATAGTTTAGTATAACTATGTATCCATTTTGAGCTAGTTTTTTTACAATAGAGGCTCCTATTCCTTTTGCTCCGCCTGTTACTATTGCAACTTTATTTTCTATATTTTTTTCTTGATTTTCTACCATTTTTATTTGCTCCTTTATAAGGTGTTTAAATAAAAAAATAAAAGCCAATAACAATAGCTTAACTAAAATTACTGACCTTTAATAATGGAGCCACTTGTCCGATTTGAACGGACGACCTACTGATTCATACCACTACAATTTTCATTGCCATATAATGTTTGTGGTCTGGACTTTCTCTTTGCCATAGA
>CAMMLF010000224.1 GCA_946497585.1 uncultured Clostridium sp. | reverse complement strand
AACATAGAAGACAAAATATTTTTACTCTATAGAATTCTTTCAAAAAATATAATTCATTTTATCTATAAAGAAATGCGTCTTCCCGTCAGCTTGCTTTCTACATTGTGAATAAAACAATCACTTTCCAGCCGAAGCCGTGATTGTAGGATATGTCTCCCATTGAAACAATATACATACATCAATCTCGTCTAAAGGATTATCAAAATTCAGACATCAATTTGTATAGATTATGCTTTCCTGTAATGAAATAATTCAAAGTTATGCTATCATCTCATATGAGAAGCTGCAATTAAAAATCCGTATAAGACATTGTTATTGAACCCCAGATGTACCAGTAATTTTTTATTTTCTTTGCAATAGTCTATATGCGTCCAACAAAGTAACGGGCTACTTTATTTATAAATACTTCCTGCTATTTCTGAAAGTTGTCCCGCGATGGAAATCTATCCGATTATTGGGTTTATTCTTCCAAAAGGATAAGCATTACATAGTTTCTAAGCTTGAGATAGAATACATTGCCCCATTAAGATACTTTCCACCAAAGCCAACGTAATATTACAATAGAAAAATATCGGATTCATCTAAGACGGAAATTCAAAGTTATTATCAAATATTAATATTGATTTACTAAGTCACAACCACCACTTCATCGCTACACTTAAATAAAAACATAGCCCTAGCACACTACACCATCTATAATCACTACGTCATTGTATCTGCATAATGTAGAAATTATATCTCTTACATATGCTTTCAACTTTCCATACAGTATTTTCTTTCTGTATTTTGGAGCAAAAACTATATAGCCATCATACAAACTTCAGATTTACATAGTTAATTCCTTTACGGAATGCCTCACTGGAACAATATTTCCCCAAATAATTGTACCAGCCATGAATGACAGAATTTAGTCTTTTTGATAATGATACTATTTCCGGTGTATAGCTGTTTTGTATCTCCAGCCGTATCTTTTTCTTAAAAGCTGTTGCAGATTTCACACTTACCGCCGGTATATAAAGTACTGTCCGTTCCTGCCCTTTGTCAGTCTTGAGCAAAAACAGCATCCCAGAAAAGTAAATGATGTAATCTTGCCATCTATCTTCTAATTATTTCTTTGGTAATAAACAATCTTACTTTTCTCCGAATGTATTCCCAAACCACACATCCGCGTTCTTTTCTTTAGCATATCAAATTATATACTCTGTCTGCTTCTTAGATACGCAGTATATTATTCCATCATCTGCGTATCTTTTCCATTTGCACATCAGAAACTCCCGGGTTATCCATCTGCCAAAAGCGTAATCGTTTCTCTATCGTTCCATCTAGCATAACTATTGGTGTTTTCAAATCATCTTAAGAATCTGTATAAACTTATCGAAAATAATTCTCCACTTGAGGCTGTTTCAGTGTTAATAGAATAATCTTGTGCATCTTTCAATACTTACTCATTTATAATAATCAATTTTAAATTACTTCATCGAAATTTTATTTTTCATTTGTCTACAGTTGTAAAGCGGTATTTAACACTGCATAAAAAGCCGGTTTAGGTCTCAAATATTTATCAAACAACCTCGTAAATTCATTTTCATCATAACTAGTTTGCTCTTTTTTTAATATATAAGAATAATATTCATCTATCAAACCAAAAAAAGTAATGCTAGTAATATTAATTCTACCACTCTTTTTTAACTCCAATAACATACGTAAAATTTCTGCATATCTTTGCGCCTGCTTTTCATAATCATCTTTTTCAATATTATATCTATCCTTTACACGCACTGTAAATTCTGTAAAAGCAATCTCAAAACCTTCCTGTGCTACTCGTAAGACTGCAGTCCTTATATTATCCTTTCCATCATAAACACCAGGATAATCTGCATTGTAATATGCCTGCATGCCAATTCCATCTAAATTGCCTGAATCAAGTATAGGCTTAGTAATTTCAATAATTTTCTGTGTTTTCAATGGTATAAACACATTATAGTCATTGTAAAACAGCTTGACAGGCGGCTTGGAATATTTTCTAGCTATCTGAAATGCATCAGCAATATAACTTACACCTCCATATATTTGATACCATAACGATTCTTCATAGCCAAAGCCGTCTTGTTCAACAGCTTCATTTACAACATCCCAAGCATATATTACATCCGGATAAGTCGTTTCAAAATATTGAATCACCTGTTTAAAATATCCCTCCATACGATTTCTTAAAGTTGGTTGATCAATTAATTTACCATCATCTTTATATCCTACTCTAAAAAACCATTCAGGCATAGAATTGTGCCAAATCAATACATGCCCTCGGACTTTTATGGAGTGTTCCATACAAAACCGCATACATGGTTCAATCCCCTTAAAGTCAACACCAGGCATATCCTTGCCAGCATTCAAATTGTCTATACTTTTTTGTTGATTAAGAATGTACGCAGGCTTCATTATATTACTAAATGTAGTAATATTAAAATGTTTTGTCATCAGATCTTGCAATTCATCTGAGCAAATCAAAGTTGTTTCTGCTGAATTTCCATTAATAGCTGCACCTATTTTAATAGAATACTTAGCAAATGCATCCTTGAGCGCCATCTCTTGTTTTTTTATATTACTACTATCCTGAGCAAAATTAGTCATTTCTCTTCCTCCTAGTATATATA
>CAMMLF010000223.1 GCA_946497585.1 uncultured Clostridium sp. | reverse complement strand
TTTTTTCTAACTAAAATATTATCATAATTAAATTCTTTTTTCAAATTTATTTAGATGCAAAAGAGCAACTTTTGAAGTGCACCCAAAAAGTTAGACACTTTTTGGGTTCAGTTCATTTTAGTTGCTCTTTTTTTATTATATTATTTTACAGTATATGGTAAAAGTGCTATTGTTCTAGCTCTTTTAACAGCTTCTGTTATTTTTCTTTGATGTTTAGCGCAAGCTCCAGTTACTCTTCTTGGTAGAATTTTACCTTTATCGCTTACATATTTTTTTAATTTTTCAACATCTTTATAATCTATTGTATCTATTCTTTCAGCACAAAATACGCAAACTTTTTTTCTTGGTCTTCTAAAAGATTTATCGCCTTTTGCACCTCTTTTTTTATTATCAGCCATTTTTCTCTATCCTCCTATCAACTAATTAATTAAAATGGTAAATCATCTGTATCGTCAACAGTAATAAATTCACCATCCATACTAGATGAAGGTACTTCCTCAGATGTAGCTTGGTCTCTTCTTGAATCAGCAAAATATGCATTTTCAATTATATAATCTGTAGCATATCTTTTTTGACCAGTTTGATCTTCCCAAGTTCTATTTTGGATTCTTCCTTCGACTAATACTTGTTGTCCTTTTCTATAATATTTTGCACAAAATTCTGCAAGTTTTCCATAAGCAGTTAAATTAAAAAAGTCTGCTTTTCTTTCACCGTTTGCATCAGCAAATCTTCTATTTACAGCAATAGAAAATGTAGTTACTGGTGTATTTGTATTTGGTGTAACTCTTGCTTCAGGGTCTCTTGTTAATCTCCCTAAAAATTGAAATTTATTCATTTAATTACCCCCTATATTAGTCTTCTAATTTTACAACCATATGTTTTAAAACTATTTCATCTAGTCTTAGAACTCTATCTAATTCAGCAATAAATTCTGGTTTTGCTTCAAATGTAAATAAAGTATAGAAACCTTCTTTTTGCTTTTTAATATCATAAGCAAAAGTTTTCTTACCCCATTCCTCTACATTTGTAAGTTCGCCATTTGCAGAAATTAATTCTTTCATTTTTTCACCAAAAGCAGCCATTGCTTCTTCAGATGCATTAGCTGAAAGTATTATAACTGATTCATATTTATTCATGACTTAACTCACCTCCTCTTGGACTTCTGACTATGCATTAAACATAGTAAGGAAATTAACTAGACGTAATTATATCACATAATTATGTAATTTGCAACTTTATATTTAATTTTCTTATCATCTTTTAAAATTAAATTATACATTAACATATATTTAATGTTGACTTTGTAACTTATTGATTATATAATACATATATTAATAATGATACATTCTCTTTAAAGGAGGTATGATATTTTGAAAATTGAAAAAATAGATAATAATAAAGTAAAAATTACACTTTCATTTGAAGAATTAGAACTTAGAAACATAACTCTAGCAGATATAGAAAAAAATAATGCTGCTGCCAAAAATTTATTTACTAGTTTAATTGAAGAATCTAATCTAGATGAAGATTTTGAATTTGAAAATTCACAACTTTTTATAGAAGCTTGTTCAGACAATAGTAATACTTTCATTCTTACTATTACTAAAATAGAAGATTTACCTGATATTAACAAATACTCAAAAAGCTATCATAAAGTGCAATATAGGATAGACTCACAGTTATATGAATTTTTATCTTTAGATATACTTCTTGATTTTTGTAATATCGCTAAATCAGAAAATTTATTCTTTGGAAGAAACACATTATACAAATACAAAAATAAATATTTTTTACTATTTAGTGATAGTGCGATTAAAAATAAAAAATTTATAAAAACTTATGTAATAATGAGTGAATACTGTTCAAGATACTTTTCAGATAATTTATACTATACAATTATAAAAGAAAAGGGAGATAAAATAATATCAAACAAAGCATTACAGAGTTTAATAAAAGTTTAAAGTCAGGTTAATACCTGATTTTTTTCATACAGATATATTTAATAAATAAACATATATTATTAGCAGTTAGATACTCTTCATATACAATAACAAAAATAAAAAAGGGATTTTATCTAACCGAAAAAATTTTTTAGAAAAAACAAATAAAAATATAAATTTAATTAAGAAAATTCTGAATACGAAAAAATAATAATATTACCTACAATCATTAATATGCGGTTACTAGCTTCTATAAAAAGTAACATAAGTATAGTTTCTTTTTATTTATTTGTCAATACTTTTATTGAAATTTACATAAAATTACAGAAAAATTAATTTAACATATTATAAAAAGCCCTTAATCTTGATTATTTCAACATATTTTGATATACTATTAGCATAGGTGAAATTTGTATGAATAACGATAAATTAGTAAGCGCCAGAATACTAGTTATCGATGACGATATAAATATGATGGATGTTCTTTCTGTCGTATTAAGAAGATACGGGCACTTTGTAAAAACATACACTGAACCTTTATCCGCTATAGAAGAATTACGAAAAAACAACTATGATATTTTAATTGTCAACTATTTGATGACTCCAGTAAACGGTGATAAAATTGTAGAAACAGTCAGAGAATTTAACAAAGAAATATATATAATCCTAATGTCTATTCATAAAGATTTAGCCCCATCAATAGAAGTTATGCAAAA
>CAMMLF010000222.1 GCA_946497585.1 uncultured Clostridium sp. | reverse complement strand
CAGAACTATGGAAAGTTTTAAACAATTGTAATATAATCATAAAAACATTTAAGTATTTAAGGAGGCATACTGATGAATATAAACGTAAATAAAGTAAAAATAGTAGTAACAATTCCAATTCCAAATGTTAATGAGGTAAGAAATGCAATGTGCGAAGCTGGTGCAGGAATAATAGGAAATTATACAAATTGTTCTATGTCAACGAAATGCATAGGAACTTTTAAGCCCAATGAAAAAGCAAATCCATATATTGGAGAAAATAATAAAATGGAATTTGTGGAAGAAGAAAAGCTAGAAGTAGTATGTGATGTAAACAATGTAAAAAATGTTATTGCTAAATTAAGAGAAGCGCATCCATATGAAGAACCTGGGATAGACATTATTCCTTTATTAGATGAGGAAAGCTTTAATTTAAAATAATAATTTATCATTTGGAGCCACCAGCGAGAATCGAACTCGCGACCTACAGGTTACGAATCTGTTGCTCTACCAACTGAGCTATAGTGGCATAAAACAAATATATTATAGTATATAAAGTATTTTAAATCAAGATATTTTTACTTTTAAAATAGATTTATGTTGAAATTATAAATAAAATGATATAAAATTTTTGTAAATAAATGTAAGGGAGATAATTATGCTAAAAGAACTGAAAATAGAATTAACTAATAGATGCTCAAGAAACTGCATACATTGTTCAAGCAGTGCTACTAGTAATGCTAAAAATATTAAAGAGTTAGAATATGAAGATGTAAAGAAAATAATACTAGAAGCAAAGCAAATGAATGTTACTGATGTGGTATTTACGGGAGGAGAACCACTAAAATATGAAAAGCTAAATGATTTAATTAAACTAACAAAAGAATTAGAAATCAATTCTGCAATTTATACATTTGAATATAGGAATGATGAAAACATAAATAAATATAAAAAACTTATTGATAGTGGACTAAATAAAATAATATATTCGCTAGCAGACAGTTTATCAAACCAAAAAGATTCTTCAACATACACACATATAGAATTTTTTGATAAATTATTAAAAAATTCAAATTGTAAATTAGGATTTCATTATACAATTTCAAAAGACTCAATTTCACAAATGCAGACAATAGTAAATGCAACAATGGAAGAATTTTATAATAGGAAATATTTCGAAAAGATTAGCTTACTTAGATTTGTTCCACACGGTAAAGGCAGTAAAAATATGGACTTAACTAAAGAAGAATTGAATCAAATAAAAGACTTTTACTTAGAATCAAAATACAAAGACAAAATAAGGTTAGGAAGTCCTTGGAATATATTAAATATAAAAAATAGTCCTTGCATTATTGCGGATGAAATTATGATAATTGGATTTGATGGTATTGCATATCCATGTGATTCTATAAAATATTTTACAAAATTGGGCATTAGTGGGAATATAAAAGAAAATACACTAAAAGAAATGTATAATTCAGAATACTTTAAATTATTGAGAGAGTTAAATACAGAAAATAGTTGCAAATCATGCAAAGATTATGAAATTTGTAAGAGTGGTTGTATTGGTCAAAAAATAATTGCAGGATATGATAAAAATGAAGATATATACACAAATTTAAAAAGATGTATTAATTCAAAAGACCCTAAATGCATGAAAACAAATTAAAAGAGGTATGAAATGAAAAAAAGACAAGAAGTTTATAACTTATATTGGTATTTTGCCTGTGAAAGACAAAATATATTTTGGCGCAAACTAGAAGGTAAAGAACCACCATGGACAGAAGATGAAATTTTGCAGGAATACAAGTTTTGTAATAGTTATAGAGTAAATGATAGAGTAAGCCAATACTTATTGAAGAATGTAATATATAATGGAAAAACATATGATAATGATGATACTATTTTTAGAATAATACTTTTCAAATTATTTAACAAAGAGCAAACGTGGGAATTATTATTAGAAAACATAGGAGACCCTACATTAAAAAATTTCAATAGAAAAACATACTCAGAAGTATTAGAAAAGGATATATCTAATGGAATAAAAATATATAATGATGCATATATATCATGTGCCAATAAAGCATTTGGATTTGATAGAAAACATGATAATCATTTAGCTTTACTACAAAAAATGTTCTTAGAAGACAAAATGCATGATAAAATTTTAGAATGCAAAAACATGAAAGAAGCATTTGAAATTATAGAATCGTATCCTCTAATTGGAGATTTTATGGCATACCAGCTAGTAACAGATATTAATTATAGTGATGTAGTAGATTGGAAAGAAAATGAATTTACAGTAGCAGGACCGGGCTCATTAAGGGGAATAAATAAGTGTTTTATTGACAAAGGAAATATGAGTAATGAAGATATTATAAAATATATGTATGAAAATCAAGATAAAGAATTTAAAAGATTGAATTTGAATTTTAGAAGAATAGGAAATCGAGAGCTTCAGCTAATAGATTGCCAAAATATTTTCTGTGAATTAGACAAATATTGTAGGCAAGCACTTCCAGAGTTAAAATCTAATAGGAAAAAGATAAAAAAGAAGTATATACCTAAAACATCTAAAATAGAATATATGTATCCACCAAAATGGAAGGTGGAATTGTATTAAAAAATTTGAGTTTCGGGATTTTTTAAAAAAGTGAATTAAAAAAGTAAATTCTATTCTA
>CAMMLF010000221.1 GCA_946497585.1 uncultured Clostridium sp. | reverse complement strand
TAATGGAAAATTTAAAACAATAGAAGATATAAAAAATGTAAGTGGAATAGGAGATAGCAAATATGAAACATTAAAAGACAAAATAACAGTATGAAAATATTAAGAAAAAATAAATAATTTATAAATAAAAAATAAATAAACACGTGTTAAAATAAAAAACGAAAGGGAGGTTAAAAATGGAAACAATATTAAAATGTGAAAGCTTATGCAAAACATTTGGTAAAAAGCAAATTCTAAAAAACGTTTCCTTAGAAGTAAAAGAAGGAGACATATTAGGCTTTATAGGGCCAAATGGAGCTGGGAAAACCACAACAATAAAATTAATATTAGGACTTCAAAGTATAACAAGTGGAAAAGTTAGTATTAATGGATATGATATTGAAAAAGACTTTACGAATGCAATAAAAAAAGTCGGAGCAATAGTAGAAAATCCAGATATGTATATGTATTTATCAGGATATCAAAATCTAAAACTTGTAGCAAATTTATATAAAAATATAGGAACAGAAAGAATAGCTGAAGTAGTAAAACTAGTAAAGCTAGAAAAAAGAATAAATGATAAGGTATCAAAATATTCATTAGGAATGAGGCAAAGATTAGGAATTGCACAAGCAATTCTGCATAAACCTAATTTACTAATATTAGATGAACCTACAAATGGATTAGACCCAGAGGGTATCAAAGAAATGAGAGAGTTACTGGTAAATCTCGCAGAAAAAGAAAAAATGGCAATTCTAATATCTAGCCACAACTTAGCAGAATTAGATAACTTCTGTACAAAAGTTTGTATAATAAAAAATGGAGAAGTAATAGAAACGAGCGAGATTTCCAAAATAAAACGCGAAACAAGTGATGAAGTAGAATCATTTGAAGTAGACAATGCGCAAAAGGCTGAAAAAATATTAAGTATGGACTTGAAAAACAATAAAATATTCGGAATAGAAATAATAAATAGTCGAGAATTAAAAGTTAATGTTTCAAAAGAAGAAGTACCATATATAATAAGCAAACTAGTAGAAAACAATATAAAAATTTACGAAGTAAAGAAAGAAGAAAAAACATTAGAAGATGCATTTTTTGAAAAGACAGGGGGTAATATAATTGAATAATTTAATAAAAAATGAATTGACCAAAATTTTTAAAAAGAAAACCATTTATATAACAATGGTATTTATTCTTTTATTAATAATATTTATAAATTGCATAAACAAATATTCAAATTCATCATCTTATTCAGTATCTTTCTCAGTACCCATGTATAGTGAAAGTTATATAAATAGTTTAAAAGAGGAACTTTCTAATTTGAATCCAGAAAAACCTAGTGATGTCACATTATATATAAATATAAAATCAGAACTAGATTTATATAATATAATGGAAAAATACAAAGACTCAGACTGGAAATTAAGTATTATAAATAATAGAATTTCTCCATACATAACAGAAATAAATACATACACCTATGGTGCGGATAAAAGTGAAGAGTTAGCAAAAAAAGCAACAGAAGAAATGGAAAATATTATAGCAAAATTAGATGAAAATAACTGGAAATACTTTGCTAATGAGGACTTGAAAAATGCAAACAGTAGAATAGAAGAATTAAATAAGCAAAAAGCACAAACTCAAGACACAGAAATAATAAAAGACTTAAATAATGAAATAGAAAATGCAAAAGTAGAAAAAGAAATTGCAGAATATAGATTGGAAAAAAACATACCATATGGAGTGGATTACCTAAATATAGCATTAACAAGATATCAAACATCATCAGGAACTTTAATCTCATATGATTTAGAAAATAAAGAATTAGACTTTGAAGAACAGAAAGAATATAATGATGCTTTAACTACTAAAGAAGAAAGCAAATATATAATAGAAACAGGAACAGATATAAATAAATCAGATAGTTTAAAAGGAAGCTTACAGTACTTTTATTCTCAATACGGAGTATTTATAATTGTTGTAATTATAATGATTGCAGGAACAATTGTAAGTGAAGAATGGAGTAAAGGCACAATAAAACTATTGTTGGTAAAACCATATACTAGAACTCAAATACTATTATCAAAATTCTTAACAGTACTTATAATAAGTGCATTTGTAATAGTATCTACAATCTTAATGCAAATATTAGTGGGTGGAATATTATTTGGATTTGAAAGCCTATTTGAACCTGTTGTTGTATACAACTTAAGTACAAATGCAATACAAGAAATGAATATATTTGCTTACTTAGGAATACAAACATTAACGCAATTACCAATAATAATATTACTAGCAACATTAGCATTTGCAATAAGCACTATATTCTCAAACAGTGCTCTAGCAATAACAGTATCACTTTTAGGATATATGGGTGCATCAATAATAAATCAACTAGCAATAGCATATAACTTAACATTTATGAAATATTTCGTTACAATGAACTGGGATTTAAGCCAGTACTTATTCGGCGGACTACCATATATGGAAGGAATGAATTTAATAACATCTATAATTATATGTGTAGTATATCTACTAATAATGTTAATACCAACATTTATAATATTTAAAAAGAGAAATATAAAAAATATATAGAATTCCCCTTATAATAAGAAAATCAGAAATCGAAATGATTTCTGATTCTTTTTATTTTGGTTGCGGGGGCAAGACTCGAACTTGCGACCTTTGGGTTATGAGCC
>CAMMLF010000220.1 GCA_946497585.1 uncultured Clostridium sp. | reverse complement strand
AGAAAGGAAACAAAAAATGGAACAAGAAATAATAGAATTATTAAAAAGCACAAATAGAACAGGAATGGATTTTTTAATTAGTTTTTTACAAAAGTCAGACTTTTTCAATGCACCAGCTAGCACAAGATTTCATGGTAGCTTTGAGGGAGGACTCGCTAAACACAGTATGAAAGTATATGAAATATTAAAACACAAAGTAGAAACATCAGTAAAAGAAATAAATGTACCAAATGAATCATTAATTATAATAGGATTACTTCATGACATATGTAAAGTAAACTATTATAAAATAGATTATAGAAATGCAAAAAATGCGTTAGGCGTATGGGAAAAAGTACCTTATTACACAGTAGAAGATACAATACCATATGGACATGGCGAAAAATCTGTTATGATGCTTTCAGAATACATAAAATTAACAAACGAAGAAAAATACTCAATAAGATGGCATATGGGTTATACAGAACCAAAAGAATTATACACAACAATAGGTGAAGCATATAAAAAATATCCAATAGCTCTTCTTACGCATGAAGCGGATTTGGAAGCAACATATTTTTATAATATTTAAAATAACAAGAAACAGGAGAAAAAATGAAACATAAAGATACTCTTGATGAAGTAGTTAGTCTAGTAAACAATTCAACAAATGGTTATTATCTTGCAGGCGATATCAGAGATTTACTCGCAAGTAAAAAACTAAATATGACTTTTGTAGCAAAAAATTTAAGATATATAGTAGAAAATGTTTCAAGTAACCAATTTGCAAGATTAATGAATTTTATTTCAAGGGAAGAAGAAATTAGTAATTCGATGCCTCAAAATTTAGGCGCGTTTTTAGCAAGATTTAAAAAGCATGATATTTCAGATGAAGAAATAGAAACTTTTTTCATAGTTTTTAAATGCTTACCAGATAGTGACAAATATTTAAAGTCTAACTTAGGAAAAATAATAGATTCTGTTAATGCAGGAGTTTTATTTGAGTTATCTCCTGAATTAAAAAAGTTGTCTATAAGATTTGCTAAAAAGATAGATGATAAAATAAACAAAAACCAAGATGAAGTATGTAAGCACATATTATTAAAAAGTTTAAGAAAAGGTACACAGAGTGCGAATATTAGTTTAAAAGATATAAATGATATTCTTTAACTTTGCAAATTTTACTTAGAGAATTGCTGAATAGTGAGAATAAAAGATTTTCAGATATGAGAAAAGTTGGCGCAGGCGTATATAGCAATGTATATCAAATTGGAACTAAGATAATAAAAATAGGAACACCAAGGCAAACACATAAAATACCGAATCATAGAAGAATTTTGCAACCAATTGTAAGGAAAGAACTTACAAACGGAATGGGTGAACCAATTGGTAGTATTGAAATAACTGACGAAGTTGATGCAAGCAAAGAAATATTAAATAAAATAACGGAAGAAGATTTATATAAAATATATAAGGAACTTAGAGCAGATGGAATTATATGGGGAGACCCTAAAATTGATAATTTAGGAGTTCTAAAAAGAGAGAATAAACCAACTCTTAAAGGAAAAGATTTTTACGTAGCACCTAATTCAGTAGGCTTTAGGTCAGAGATTTTCCCTAAACCATTACAAAGAGGAGATTTTGTAATTACAGATTTAGATTATTTGTATTACGAGAATGATAAAAACAAGAAGGTAAATAAAAATTCGTATGTTTTAGAGTTTGAAAGAAGATATAGAAGTGAAGCTGAGCAAGAAATCAAAATGAAAGAAAATATGAGGCAAAAAGAAGTAGATACAATAAAATTGAAGGACGAAGAAAACAGACAAGAAGATAGATAAAAACATTACTAATATCTAAAGTTTAATTTATAATATGTTTAGGTTTAGAAACATATTATAGTGTTTCTATTTTGAATAATATCACAAAATTTTACAAATAATAATATAATAATATTGACAATTGTAATACAATGTATTACAATAATAAAAGAGAGGTGATATTATGACTATTTCGGTAAGATTAAGTGATAAAGATACAGAATTGATAAAAGCATATGCAGATATGAATAATATTTCTTTATCAGATTTAATAAGGAATGCGGTATTAGAAAAAATAGAAGATGAATATGATTTAAAGGCTTATTATGAAGCTATTGAAGAATATAAGAAAAATCCTAAAACTTATACTCTAGATGAAGTAGAAAAGGAGTTGGAGCTTGGTAGTGAAATATAAAGTAGTACTGACAGAAAAGGCAAAAAAACAACTAAAAAAATTAGATAAGTACACATCTTCATTAATAATACGGTTGGCTAAGAAAGAATATAGAAGGCTGTGAAAATCCAAGATTACACGGCAAGGGATTGATAGAAAATAAATCTGGACAGTGGAGATACCGAATTGGAGATTATAGAGTAATATGTGAAATACAAGAAAAAGAAATAATAGTTTTAGTACTAGAAGTAGGGCATAGAAGAAGCATATACAATTAAGAAGTGTCAGAAATGGCACTTCTAAAAAATGCTTCTTATTTTCTTAAAAAATCCATTGCATTAAATTTAAAAGTATGATATATTAATAACGGCTTGAAAAGCAAATAAAAATAAATGGAGGTAATAATTATGGAATTAAAAGGTTCAAAAACAGAGAAAAACTTAATGGAAGCATTTGCAGGAGAATCACAAGCAAGAAATAAATATACATATTTTGCAAGCAA
>CAMMLF010000219.1 GCA_946497585.1 uncultured Clostridium sp. | reverse complement strand
TACATATGAAAATTAAATGTTTATTAGTAATGCCAAATAAAGAGGTACAAAAAGTTAAAATCCCAGCAAGCACAAAATTTATAAAGGCTTTTATAGGAGATAATTTATTAAAAATAAGAGCAAATGAAAACAACTTAATAATTGCAAATCAAAATGCAGAAAATGATGAATTTAATAGGTTTTTTCAAGGATGCATTTTATATGGTACTTTTATTGTTGTTTCAATTAAAAATAAAAAAATTACTTCAATGAAAAAGAAAGATACAAGGAAGTTTTACAATATGTTTAAACTTTCAAAACATCAAAAGAAAATAAACCATTACAAAGAAGAATTTTTAGAAGAATACTATTATAGACAAAGAAAAATTAAAGAAAAAAATAGAATGCATAATAAAGAATTTATCTTTAAAAATGCTGCATAAGAAAGGAAGGAATTTATATGAAATATTTAGCAATGGTTGTTTTAAATCCTAATATTAGTAAAAGAAAAATTGATTTTATTCAAGGTGGAATAGTAACACTTTTTGAACAAAAAAGTAAAGTAAAAAAGACTTATTTTTTAGGAAGAAAAAAATTAGAATATCCTGTGAAAAATTATACAGAAGGTTATCATCTTAAATTCGATATAGAGTGTAATGAGAAGAAAATATCACAAATTAAAGATATTTTAAAATCAAATAGCAATGTTATTTTCAATTTCATTGTTAATAATGAGGTAGAAAAAAATACATTACCTATTTTGAAAAAGGTTAGAAATCCTTTTAAAACAACACCTATTGTCAAGTATATGGAAAATAATACATCTTCTCAAAAAATATATATGTTAATTAGCAAAAATTTAAAATTACCTTTTGCAGAATCAAATATTCTTGCTATCAGTGAAGATATAAATAGAATCTTTGAGGTTGCTGTTAAAAAGTTGCAAGAATATATTTATGTGAAAGGCTTTCACACTATTAAAGAATTAAAAAATATGAGAGATATTGAAAATGAACTTAAAAAATATTGGAAAGTTCAATTTACATTAGGCGACAACATAAATGTAGGACAAGAATTATTAATTCAAGAAAAAATAATGATATAAGGAGGATTTTATTTATGAACAATTATGAAACAATTTTTTTGATGAAAGACGATATTACAGAAGAACAAAGAAATACTGTTATAGAAAAAATAAGAGAGTATCTTACTAAAAACGGAAAAATATCTGTGGAAGAAAATTTAGGTAAAAAGAAGTTGGCTTATAAAGTTAGAGAATATGAATATGCTTATTATTACTTAATTCAATTTGTAGGAAAAGCAGATATTATATCTGAATTAGAAAGAAAATATCGTATTAATGAAAATATATTAAAGTTTATAACTATCAGAAGATAGATACAGAAAGGAAGGAATTAATTATGAACAAAATAATACTATTAGGGAGATTAACAAAAGCTCCAGAAATAAGATTTTCACAAACAAATAATATCAAAGTTGCATCATTTAGCCTAGCAGTAAATAGAAAGTATGTAAAAGAAGGAGAAGAAAGACAAGCAGATTTTTTCAATATAGTTGGATATTCTAAACTTGCGGATTTTATTGAAAAATATCTAAAACAAGGTATTCAAATATGTGTGTTAGGTAGACTACAGACAAGAAATTATGAAGATAAGAACGGTATTAGAAGATATGTAACAGAAGTTATTGCAGAAGAAATAGATTTTGCTGATAGTTTTACAAAAATTGATGGAAATACTGATAGCACTCAGGAAACTGTAAGCGAAGATTTAAAAGAAGATTCTTCATCAAATGATTTTATTTCTAATGGTGATGATCTTCCATTTTAGTTGAAGATTGGAGGTCTTAATATGCAAGAATTAATAAATGAGTTTTTTGATAAATTATGCAAAAATAAATTTTTCAAAAACGATGATGAAGAAATTATTGGAAAAGCCAAAGATGTTATTCAAAACTTAAATGAACAAATAGAATATGTTATGAATGAGGAAAATGAAATTTCAAAAGAAGAAAGAGACGCTATAGTAGATGAAGCGAGAAAATTAATACAAAAAATCAATAATAACTATTCTAATAAAGATGATGTAATTTGGCTTAATAATTCTCCTATGGATAATTTTTATGACTTACAGGAAAAAGAGTCTTTGTACGAAGAATTAAAAGAATATTACGAAGAATTGGAGGAAGAATAGTATGGAAACAAATATTATTAGTGTAAAATATGAAGATAAATATGTACCTAAAACATTTAGTGGAAGAGCATATTCTTATATTACAACAATTCCATTAGAGGTTGGAGATTTAGTTGTAGCTCCTACAAGTTATGGAGAAAAAATTGCACGAGTATCAGAAATAAATGTTCCTGAAAGTAAGGTGTTGCTAATAAAACCTATGCTTAAATTAATTACAGATAAAATAGACAAGAAAAAATATTTGCAAGAGAATCAAATACATAAGGAGGCAGCATAATGACAGGTAAAGAAGTTGCAAGTATTCTAATTCAAGAACTAATTTCCATTGGTTTTATTGTCCATCGTTATAATTCATATACTACAAGTTCAATTTATCTAAAATTAGATTATGGACTATCCTGTGGTGTTAGAATAGCAGATCATCCTGGCAAAAAGAAATATAGTTATAGATTTAATGTAATAAAAGATTATATTGGAGATAAGGTCATCATAAAAGATGGCCTTATTTGCCGATT
>CAMMLF010000218.1 GCA_946497585.1 uncultured Clostridium sp. | reverse complement strand
CTATTTAATTCTGGTTTCTTTTTTGGCATTTTCTTCACTCCATTCTCTTATTTTGAATCATCATATCATACAAACAAAAAAATGTCAAACATAAGTTTTGATTTTTTAAAAATTTCTCTCCTTCAAATCATGCAAGAATTTTTCTTTTATTTCTAATGGTAGTAACATTAAATTTTCAATATCTTCTCTTTTTATAATTTCAGGAATATATTCACCTGAATCTTTATATTTAGGATTATTAGAAAATTCTTCTCCTTCTCCTGTTCCAAACTCTCCATCTATGTATTCACATAAATAAAAATATTCTTTCATATTTAAGTCATCATTTTCTAATTCGTATAATTTTCTGATAACTTTTACATTAATTCCAAATTCTTCTTTCACTTCTCTTATTGCACATTCTTCTAATGTTTCTCCTTCTTCTAACCCTCCTCCTGGAAATGTATAATATTCTTTATAATCCTTATTTTTCTTTACATTCTTTCTATGCATAAAAACAAATCCATCTTTCATAGGAATAATTCCTGCTACTCTAGTTCTTCTCTTTCTATTTTCCATATATAAAAACCTTGTATAATATAATAAAGTTTAAAATTTAATATATTATACTTACCTTTCTCCATTAATTATTTTATTTTTATTTATAAAAATTTTGGTTTAATGGTACCGTTATTTTATATTTTAATTTTAAATGATTAACATAATTTTACATTGAAGCAATTTCATTGTATAATTAACTTATTAACACTGTGGACTTTTAGAAAACCTTATAGCTAGACTATTTAAAGGAGACTACTGCCACAGTTTTATGCTTTATTGGTTATTAGTTAGATAGGGCTTTGACTCTTTATATCCAGCAAGGTTACAAAGCTAAAACTAAGTGGAATCGTCACATGTGTTAAAATTTGATTTTAAGGAGTTGATTTTTATGATTTTTATCGGCATTGATATTGCCAAATCTACTCACTTTGCTTCTGCTGTTAACTCAGATGGTGAAGTGCTTGTTAAACCTTTTAAATTTACTAATGATAATTCTGGTTTCAATTTATTTATTGATACTTTTAAAGATTACGATTTATCCAATTGCTTAGTAGGCCTAGAGTCTACTGGAATTTATGGGGATAATCTGACTACTTTCCTTTTTGATAAGGGTTTTAAAATTGGTCGTATTAACCCTATCCAAACTGACTCTCTTCGTTCTTCTAATATTAGAAAAACGAAGAATGACAAGATTGATACTTTTATTATCTCTAAATGTCTTATGCTTGGGAACTATACTTTAGTTACCAAAAAAGATATTCAGATTATCAATTTAAAGACTCTTTGCAGATTTAAGTTCGATGTTAAAAAGTCTCAATCTAAAGCTAAAGTTCAACTTGTTACTTGCTTAGATATCGCTTTTCCAGAATTAGCAAAATTCTTTAATGATAATTTACATATCAAGTCTTCTTACGCTTTACTTTCAAAATATCCTACTGCTAAAATTATCGCTAATACTAGAATTGATGCTTTATCTAATTTATTATATTCTGCATCAAAAGGTCATTTTAAAAGTGATAAAGCTATTGCTCTTAAAGAACTTGCTAAAAATTCTATTGCAATGGACAACCCTGCAATTGGTATACAAATTAAAATGTTAATCGAGCAAATCCAAATGCTCCAAAAACAATTAGATTTGCTCGACATTGACATTTCCAATATCATGGAAGAACTCAATTCCCCAATTTTGTCTATCCCTGGTATTGGTACTTGGTTAGGTGCCATCATTATTAGTGAAATCGGCGATATTTCTCGCTTTAGTTCTGCTACAAAATTACTTGCTTTTGCTGGCTTAGATCCTTCTGTTAGACAATCTGGTAACTTTAATGCTACTAACACCAAAATTTCTAAAAGAGGTTCTAAACATTTACGCTATGCAATTCATTATGCAGCTGAACTCATTATTTGGAATGATGATACCTTCTACCAATATTATACCACGAAATTGGCTCAAGGCAAATCTTATTTAAATGCTATTGGGCATGTTGCTCATAAATTGACTAGAGTTATTTTTAAATTACTTACAACAAACACTACATTTAAAGCTTAAGTTAACAAATTTTCAAAGTACATATTAGCAACAATATTGTTGCTTGCAACTGCTTAAAGACTTTAAATCTAAAAGCTTAATATATGTCAATACTTGATATATATCAATGCATTTTAGTATTGATATATATTAAGCTTTTAGATAAAATTATTCTTTCAGTTGCGACAATCTCAGAAGTTTTAAAAAGCATTCTTAAAACTTCTATTAATCATGCTCAGAAATATTCATAAAAATTTTTTCAAAAAACTATTGACAATTAATAGTTAGTCTCCTTAGATATTTTATCTCATTTTTTTGAATAAATTCATAATTTCTTCTGTTACTTCTGTATTTCCTTCTTTTATCTGATTTGAAATACATCTTTCTAAATGTTTTTCTAATATTACATTTTCTAAACTTTCTAGAGCTTTATTCACCGCTAACATTTGTGTTAATACATCATCACAATATCTGTCATCTTCTATCATTTGCTTAAGTCCTCTAACTTGCCCTTCAATAATATTTAGCCTTTTAGTTAAGTACTTTTTTTCTTCTTCACTTCTATATGTTTTCTTTTTAGAATCGCAACATTTATTATTCATTTTATCACCTCACAAGGCAATTATATACCCCATAGGGGTATTTGGCAAG
>CAMMLF010000217.1 GCA_946497585.1 uncultured Clostridium sp. | reverse complement strand
TCTACACCAGTTAGCATTAAGCAGTCATATCCTTGCATTTTTCTTAGCCTCTTTAGCATATCTGCTAAAACTGTTGTGTAAGCTGTTCCAATGTGAAACTTGCCACTTGGATAGTAAATTGGTGTTGTGATATAATATTTGCTCATAATTTTCTCCTCCTTTTTTCACTACCCAATATTATAGCACATCAATCCTGTAAAATCTACATTTTGTAGAATTTTATTTTTAGTTGAAATTATATGTTGTCTTTTCTTATTGTTTCTATTATATTTTGCTTATTTATTTTGTTCAATGAATATTTCATTATTCCGCCAATTAGTAAAAATACTACTACAACAGCTACGACTGTTGGCATTACTGGAAATGTGTATTCCATCAAAATTCCTTCTCTAAATGCCAAGTATAGTAAATATGAGCCAAGTATTCCAAGTGGCAGTCCTATTATGATTGATTTTAGGCCATAGAATATGCTTTCTAATCTAATCATTCTATTGAATTCTTTTTTAGTCATTCCAATTGATTTTAAGTTTGCAAATTCTTTGCTTCTTAAGTTCATATTGCTTGTTATTGTATTGAATATGTTTGTTACACCTATTAATGAAATTACTATTATAAATCCATATAAGAATATTGCTATTATTAATATTAATGAATTTTGTCTATCCGCTTCTTCTTGTATGTTTATTGTAAATATATTTTGGTAATTTGCATTTATATCTTTTTCCAGTCCTGATGCATCGTCTGCATTTACATATAGTGTTCCAAAAATCCAGTCAAACCTATTTATAAATTCATCACTTACTATCATTGTGCCTTCTGTATAAGATGTTGTTTCTAATCCCATTGGCTTTTGGGTTGTTTGTGCAATAATCGGTGCTGTAACGTTTTCTACAACTTCTGCACCATTTCCAGATACATCAAAGGTTATTTCGTCGCCTCTATTGTAATCATATATTTCGCCAATATATTTTCTGTAACTTCCATCTTCATTATATAGATATCTTTCAAAATCATCTATCCAAATTATTTTGTCTTTCGCATCTTCATAATTTAGTCCTAAATCACTTATATATCTTTTATATTCGTCATCGCCAAGTGCTAGCATTACCACTTTATATTCTGCATCTTCTCCACTTTCAATTGCTTCTGAATACTCTGATGTTAGGTTTGTCAAATATTCTCTGCCATCTTTTGATAGTTTTAAATCTTTTGTGCTCATATTTATATATAAATGTTTTGTTATTGTATATGAATTTACTCTCTCATCTTGAGCTATTTTTTTGTAAGTATTATATGCTTCATTTTTATCTATGTTGCTTCCGCTTATTGATACTTGTAAATTATACTTGTAGTCTGTTAGTGCCTGATTTGATACTGTAAAGCTGTATTGCACTAGTGATGTTATTGATATAAATATAGCAATACTTACTACTAAAGATATTACTGTTGTACGATATTTTTTTCTGTTTCTTTTCAAATTTTTGTATGCTATATCTCCACCTACACCAAATAGTTTTTTGATTATTTTTGGAGATTTTACTTTTTTGCCTTTTATTTTTATATCTTCATTGCTTCTTATTGCATCTATTGGAGATAATTTTGCTGCTCTTCTTGCAGACGCTTTGCAAGAGAAATATATTGTAATTACCGCTAATATTACAGATAGTATTATTGCCGTCACAGGTACTGAATATATAAATGTTACATCATCTATAACTTTTCCAATCAAGTTATTTAATACTATTGATAATATCCAATTTACTAATATTCCAAGTAATATTCCTGATGGAATACCAATCAATCCTAATATTGCTCCTTCAAATAGTACATTTTTCTTTATTTGTTTTTTAGTTGCTCCTATTGATGATAACATTCCATATTGTCTTGTTCTTTCTGTTATTGATATTGCGAAACTATTTCTTATAACAAATACACTTGAAATTATTATAATAACTACTACCACAATTCCTACTAAATATAGCATTCTCATATATGAGCTGTTTACACCAATGCCTTCAAATTGTAGCACATTGTCATTTAAGCTTATGTTATATTTACTTCCTATATCTTCTTTTGTCATTCCTGTTGATAGTTCCATTATTCCAATGTAGCTATTTGCTTTTTGTTCTTCTACATCTAGCCCCAATATATTGCATAGCACTTCTTGATAATTTCTTACACCATCTTTTGTAAAGTTTGCATATATATTGGCTGTGCTTCCTAAATTATTTACATCTAAATATGTTAGAGCTGTGAAACCTGGCGCAGAATATGGCTCTAATGTATAATTAAGCCTTTCCATTATACCAACAATAGTATATGTTTTGGTGTACATAGTTTCTAAATATTCATCTTGTGTGTAAATATCGTCTTGTGTAAGTTCTTTTCCATCTAGTAACCTTTTTGAAATATCTAAAGTTAATGTGTCTCCTATTTTTAATGGATTTTCTGGCTCACTTAAATCTAATTGGTTACCTTCTGTTTGCATATAGTCATAAATGTTTTGACTTATAACTATTTCACTGCTATTGGTTGGAAATCTACCTTCTGTTAATTTTATAGGAAGTTTACTTTGTGCGCCATTATCTATAGCAACTATGTGAAAGTATGGTTTATCTTCATTTGTTGATTCATTAAATCTCGCATAACCTATATCTGATGTTAAAAAGTAATTATCTATATTTCTATTTTCTGCTATATATGATAAATCTTCAGTTGGTACAT
>CAMMLF010000216.1 GCA_946497585.1 uncultured Clostridium sp. | reverse complement strand
ACATTTTCATCAGGAATATAATATTTTGTTCCTAACATTTTATCAGGCAAATATTGTTGTTCTACATAGTGACCTGGATAATCATGCGGATATTTGTACCCAACATGGTATCCTTCTTTTTTCATATCTTCTACTGGTGCATTTCTTATATGCATTGGTACAGTTCCAGTATCTTTATTATTTACATCTTCTAAAGCTGTATTTATTGCATTATATGATGCATTTGATTTTTTGGATGTTGCAACATATATTGCCGCTTCTGCTAATATTATTCTTGCTTCAGGCATTCCTACCATATGTACTGCTTGCATTGCAGAATTTGCAACAACTAATGCCATTGGATTTGCCATTCCCACATCTTCTGATGCACAAATTACTATTCTTCTTGCCAAAAACATTGGGTCTTCTCCAGCATTTAGGGCTCTTGCTAAATAAAATATTGCAGCATCTGGGTCTGTCCCCCTCATAGATTTTATAAAAGCACTTATATTGTCATAATGTGAATCACCACTTTTATCAAATACTGCTTTTCTAGTTTGTACACATTCTTTTGCTACTTCATCTGTAATATGTATAAATCCATCAGTGTCAAACGGGGTTGTAAGTACTGCTACTTCTAATCCATTTAGTGCAGTCCTTACATCTCCATTTGCAGTTTCTGCAATTTTTTCAAGTGTTTCATCTTCAATTTTTATGTTATAATTTTTTAATCCTTTTTCACTGTTTATTGCTCTTTTTAGAATAGTAAATACATTTTCTGTTGTAAGCTCATGTAACTTAAATACCATACTTCTTGAAATTAAAGCCTTGTTTACTTCAAAATATGGATTTTCTGTTGTGGCTCCAATAAGTATTACTGTGCCTTTTTCTACATATGGCAAAAGTGCGTCTTGTTGTAGTTTGTTAAATCTATGAATTTCATCTATAAACAATATACATTTCCCACTTGGATTAAGAAGCATATTTTGTGCTTCCGCTATTGCATTTTTTATATCTCCTACGCCTGCTGTTACTGCATTTAATTTTGTAAATTTATATTTTGTTGTATTACTTATAACTCTTGCTAAAGATGTTTTTCCACACCCTGGTGGTCCCCAGAGTATTATTGAGCTTAATCTATCTGCTTTTATTGTTCTATATAGTATTTTATCTTTTCCAAGAATATCTTCTTGTCCAACATATTCATCTAAAGTTTGTGGCATCATTCTATATGCCAATGGTTCAGACATATCCATACCTAATTCCTCTCTTTTATTTAATTTATCTTCCTAAATACTTTAGTCCTTGTTTTATAATTTCTTCTACTGTAAGTTTATTCGTATCAATATTAGATAATACTTTTTCTACATCTTTTCTTGTATAGCCTAGTACACAAAGTGCCTCTAAAGCGTCATTTGCTTTGTTATCTAATACAATTGCCTCTTTGATTTCTTCGTTTTTGTTTTCTTCTATGCTTTGCTCAGTTTTCATTTTGTCTTTTAATTCTAATATAATTCTAGCTGCTGTTTTCGCACCTATTCCTGGTAGTTTTTTAAGTGTATTTACATCATTTGTAATTACAGCTAAAGCAAATTTAGATGGAGTAATATTGCTAAGTATTGTTATTGCACTTTTAGCTCCAACTCCGCCTACACTGATTAACAATTCAAATGTTACAAGTTCCTCATTATTTAAAAATCCGTATAAGCTTATATCATCTTCTCTTACTCGCATGTACGTAAATACTTTTACTTCTGTTCCTTTTTCTAATTCGTTTATTGCTGTTTCTGACATAAATATTTTATATCCAATACCACCAACATCTACTACGATGTAATCTTTTGATTTTATTTCTAATTTTCCTTTTATGTATGAAATCATTTTCTATTTTCCTTTCTCGTCTGCTCCGCTCGCTAAAAGTTCCGGAACATATATTTTAGCTTTTTTAATTTTAACACAAAATTATGTTTTTGTGCATATTTTTTTGAAAAGTTGGAAATTATATACATAGAATTTATTTTTTAGGAGGTTTTTATGGGAATTGAAAAACATATAAAAGTAACTGGTAGGTCAACTATTTCATGGAAAGATGCAACTGTTAAGACTTTAGAAGAAGTTGCAAAAACATTGGATTATATTACAAGTTTAAAAATCTTAGACCAAAGAGCTAAAGTTACTGTAAATAAGATGACTGAATATTATGTAGATTTAGATATTACATTTATGGTAGACCAAAGTCGTTAATAATATTGTGGTAAATTAAAAACATTAATTAATTCAAATATTATTGTGACTTAATAATATTTTGACAGAAAGGAGTTGTTTATGAATCCAATTGAAACGCCAAAAGAATATAACAAATATGTAGAAGCAAAATCACCTAAGTCACCAATTTTAAAGGATTGTTTTAATGCCTTTTGGGTTGGGGGTCTTATATGCTGTTTAGGTCAGTTTATACTTGAATTTTGCTTATACAAAGGATTAGACCAAACTTCCAGCAGTACAATAGTGTCAATTAGTTTAATCGGACTTTCTGCACTTTTGACAGCTTTAAATATCTTCAACAAAATTGGTAAATTTGCTGGTGCTGGTACTCTTGTTCCTATTACTGGTTTTGCAAATTCTATTGTTTCTCCAGCAATTGAATATAAATCTGAAGGATATATTATGGGAGTTGGAGCCAAGATGTTTACAGTAGCAGGTCCTGTACTTGTTTTCGGTATATCATCTTCTGTAATTATTGGTATTATA
>CAMMLF010000215.1 GCA_946497585.1 uncultured Clostridium sp. | reverse complement strand
AATTTTGCATGTTTTCCTCCGGCTTTTGCTTCTGCTTCTATGTCTCTAAAATCTATTGATACTCCTGATATTCCATATACTCCTGATTCTTTGTTTAGCATTTGATTCATTTCGTCTGGGGTTAGTTTTTGTTTTTGCATTATGTATGTAAGTACTGATGGGTCTAAGTCTCCGCTTCTACTTCCCACTACTATTCCTCCGAAGTGGTGTTAATCCCATGCTTGTTTCTACTGATTTTCCATTTTGAATAGCACATATACTTGCGCCTTGACCTAAATGGCAATTAACTATTTTTAAGTCTTCAATTGGAACTCCCTTAAGTTTTGCCACTCTATGAGCTACATAGTTATGAGATAGACCATGGAAGCCATATTTTCTCATTCCATACTTTTCTAAAAATTTATATGGAACAGGATATATATACCTCTCCTTTGGCATTGTTTGATGGAAGGCTGTATCAAAAGCTGCTACCATTGGTTTTCCTGGCATAATTTCTCTGCAAGCTTCAATACCTGCTAAAGCTGATGGATTATGCAATGGTGCTAAAGGGATACAGTCCTTGATTTGTTTAATTACTCCATCTGTAATCAAAACTGACTTTGTAAATTTATCTCCACCATGTACAACTCTATGTCCAATTGCATCTATTTTATCTATTCCACTAATAACTCCACAACTTTTGCTTGTAAGTTTGCTAATTATTATATTTAAAGCCATTTCATGATTTTCTATATCAAGCTCAAATTTGTGTTTTACATCTCCAACTTTATGTGTTAAAAATGCATTTTTTTGACCTATACGTTCAAAATTTCCTTTGGCAAGAACCTCTTTTGTCACTGTATCAATTAATTGATATTTAAGTGATGAGCTTCCCGAATTTAAAACTAAAATTACCATTAATAATTTCCTCTCACTATATGTTTTGGGTCTATATAGTTTTCTTTAACTTATTTAGACTTTAGGCTTTGTCTATGAACCTTTTTACTATTTATTGCTTTTTTGTCATCTTTATTATTGTTTTTTATTTTCGTTATGCTGTGCTTGAACAACTGTTATCGCTACAACTCCTGCGATATCTTCTGCACTGCATCCTCTAGATAAATCATTAACTGGTTTATCTAATCCTTGGCAAAGTGGACCATATGCTTCTGCATGAGCTAACCTTTGTGTTAGTTTGTATCCAATATTTCCTGCATTTAAATCTGGGAACACTAAAATGTTAGCATTTCCTTTTATAGGACTACCCGGTGCTTTTCTTTCCGCTACCTCTGGAATTATTGCAGCATCTAATTGTAATTCTCCATCTAAAAGTAAATCTGGTGCTTTTTCATGTGCAAGTTTAGTAGCTTCAATAACTTTTTCAGTAAGTTCAGAATGAGCACTACCTTTTGTAGAATAAGATAACATTGCAACTTTAGGTGTACCTTCTGGGTTTACTAACTCTTTAAATGATTCACTAGAAGTTATTGCTATATCTGAAAGTTGCTCAGCTGTTGGATTTTCATTCATTCCACTATCTGCATAAATAAATACTCCATCTTCTCCAAATTCATTTGTAGGCAAGCACATAATAAAAAATGCAGAAACAGTTTTAACGCCTTCTCTTCCTTTAATAATTTGAAGAACTGGCCTTAATGTATCTGATGTAGGATGTGATGCTCCTGATACAAATCCATCTGCATCTCCCATTTTTACCATCATGGTTGCAAAATATCTAGAATTTTCTTTCAAAAGCTCTCTTGCATTTTCTATTGTCATGCCTTTAGCTTTTCTTAATTCATATAAATAATTTGCATATTCTTCAAATTTGTCGCAAGATTCAGGATTAACTATTTTTGCACCTTCAATATTAATATTATTTTCTTTAGAAAGCTTGCCAATTTTATTTTCATTTCCAATTAAAATAATATTCGCTGTTTTTTCTTTTAATACTATTTCTGCGCCTTTTAAAACTCTTATGTCTTCTGTTTCAGGTAAGATTATTGTTTTTATATCTTTTTTTGCTTGTTCTTTAATTTTATCAATAAATTTCATAACTTAACCTCCGAACTAATTATATAAAAAATATGGAAAAAGTACAACATTTTTGGTAAAATATTTTTAGATAAAAGGAGCTCCCCATGGATTTAAATTATGTTGTAAAAGATGAAATAAATATTAGACAAGTATTAAAAGAACACTTTGGAATTTCAAATAGATTATTACTTAAATTGAAACAAAATAAAAAAATATATTTAAATGGTTCAAATAACATTTATTTAGATTTTCCTGTTAAAGAAAATGATTTAATTGAAGTTGATTTGAATTTTGAAGAAGATAATTCAAATATTGTTCCTGTTAAAATGGATTTAAACATTTTATATGAAGATGATAGTTTAATTATTATAGATAAGCCTCCTCATATGCCTGTCCATCCTTCTCTTAATCATTATGAAAACAGCCTATCTAATGGTTTAAAGTATTATTATGATTCTATTAATTTACATAGATTAATTAGACCAATAAATAGATTAGACAAAGATACTTCTGGAATTGTCATGTTTGCGAAAAATGAATATATTCAATCAAGGCTCAAAGCTTACACTAAAGAATATATTGCAATAGTTGTTGGTAAATTAGAAGGTAAAGGATTTATTGATAAACCTATAAAGAGAAAGGCAGATAGCATTATTGAAAGATGTGTTTCAAGTAGAGGAGAAAAGGCTATTACTGAATATGAAGTAATAAAGAATTCTAATGTTGATGGAGAAGATTTAACAGAAGTAAAAT
>CAMMLF010000214.1 GCA_946497585.1 uncultured Clostridium sp. | reverse complement strand
GAACATATATTGAAACTAATAAAAAATGTGTCAAAAAGGAGCGTCCCTATTGACACAGCTAGTTAGGAGAATTCGATGGATAATTTAGTAAATGATGAAAAAATTAATTTAAAAGATGTTAAGCCAGACAAGAATTTAAGAATACTTACTGGTGATAGACCAACAGGAAAAATGCATATTGGTCATTACTTTGGTTCTTTAAAAAGTAGAATTGAATTACAAGATAAATTTCAAACTTTTATAGAAGTTGCTGATGTACAAGCTTTAACAGATAATTTTAATAATCCAGACAAAGTTAAGCAAAGTGTTAGTCAAATTGTAATGGATGAATTAGCAGTAGGATTAGACCCAAATAAAGTAACATTTTTTATACAATCACTAATTCCTGAAATTGCTGAACTTACAGTATTTTACTCGAATTTAGTAACAATAGCTAGGTTAGAGCGCAACCCTACTGTAAAAACTGAAATAGCTCAAAAAAGAAATATTTTTGGTGAAAGTGTTACATATGGATTTTTAGGTTATCCAGTAAGCCAAGCAGCAGATATAACTTGTTTTGATGCTACATATGTGCCAGTTGGTGAAGACCAACTCCCTTTAATTGAGCAATGTAGAGAAATAGTTAGAAAATTTAATAGCATATATGGTGAAACTTTAAGAGAACCAGTTGCAGTAATGAGCGATAATATTAGAATCAAAGGCTTAGATGGAAATGTAAAAATGGGTAAATCATTAGGAAATGCATTATATTTGTCTGATGATTTAGACACAATAAAAGAAAAAGTAATGTCAGCAGTAACTGACCCTGCTAGAATTAAGAAAGATGACCCGGGAAATCCAGATGTTTGCATGGTTTACTATTATCATAATTTATTTACAGATAAGGAAGATTGTAAAAATGTTTGTGCAGAATGTAAAGCTGGAAAAAGAGGCTGTGTTGCCTGCAAAAAACAATTGGTGGATAGTGTAAATAAAGTTTTAGAACCAATTAGAGATAAAAGAAAGCATTATGAAGAAAATCCAAAAGAAGTTATGGATATACTTATGGCAGGAACAGATAAAGCAAGAGTTATTGCAAAAGAAACAATGGAAAAAGTGAAAAAGTCTATGAAGCTTGATTATTAAAAGTTATAATTTTTAGATTTAAGCTTCAATATAAATTCTTCCGCATTTACTTCACGGTTTCGCTTACGCGAAAACGTTTGCACGCTCCGGCTGCGCTTCTAAGATAAAGACATGAATGAGCTACTTCTCGTCAGCTACGCTGCGCTAAAAGCTCTAGAATATATATTGAAGCTTATTTTTAAAAGAAAGGAAAAATCATATGTTTACAGATTATGTAAAAATTCATGCTCAAGCCGGAAAAGGTGGAAATGGTGCAATAGCTTTTAGAAGAGAAAAATATGTTGCGGCAGGTGGACCAGATGGCGGTGATGGAGGAAAAGGCGGAGATGTTTATTTTAAAGTAGACAAAGACGCCAATACTCTTATTGAATTTAGATACAAAAAGAAATTTAAAGCAGAAAATGGTGAAAATGGTGAGGGTGGACACAGGTTTGGCAAAAGTGGAGAAGACTTATACATACCAGTACCAATAGGAACTGTTGTAAAAGATACCACGACTAATGAAGTTTTAGCTGATTTATCAGAGCCGGGTCAAGTTGCTTTAATATTAAAAGGTGGTAGAGGAGGAAAAGGCAATTCTCATTTTGCCACTTCTACTAGACAAGCTCCAAGATTTGCGCAGGATGGCGAACCGGGAGAAGAAAAAGACCTTACTTTAGAACTAAAACTACTTGCTGATGTAGGTTTAATAGGTTTTCCTAATGTAGGCAAATCAACATTTTTATCTGTTGTAACATCTGCTACTCCTAAGATTGCAAATTATCACTTTACAACAATCGAGCCAAATTTAGGAGTTGTAAAATCAAAATATGGTGATAGTTTTGTAATAGCAGATATTCCTGGAATTATAGAAGGTGCAAGTGAAGGAATTGGGCTTGGAATACAATTCTTGAGACATATTGAAAGAACTAGACTATTACTTCACTTTATAGATGTGTCAGGCATAGAGGGCAGAAATCCAGTAGAAGACTATTATAAAGTAAATGAAGAGTTAAAAAAGTATAGTGAAAAACTATCAAAAAGAACTCAAATAATAGTTGCAAATAAAATAGATAGTATGCAAGATAGCAGTTTATATGATGAATTAGAAAAAGTCGCTAAAGAGCATAATCAAAAAATATTCAAAATTTCAGGAGTTACAGGCGAAGGTGTAGAAGATTTAATGAATTATGTTTCAAAAACTTTAAAGACATTACCAAAAGAAAATCTAATAGAAATAAAAGAAAAAGAAAAGGTTTATACTTTAAAAGACGAAGCAGACTTTACAATAACAAAGGAAAAAGGTGTTTACATAGTTAAAGGAGAAAAAGTAGATAGCATAATGCGTAAAGTTAATATTGGAGATTATGAATCACTATTCTATTTGCATAGAAAACTTGATGAAATAGGTCTTAACCAAGCACTTAAAAAGCAAGGTATAAAAGATGGAGACATTGTAAAAATTGGTGACTACGAAATGGAATGGGAAGACTAAACATTTTACTTTGGGGACGGTCCTTTTTGTAAAAAATTTTACTTTAGGGACGGTCCTTTTCGTAAAAACATTAAGTTGTAAAAAAATCACAATATATGTTCTCGAACATTTCAAGTGAGCGCAGGCGACGAAGGAGCGGAGCGTAACGTGCGAGCTGGAGCGAATAGCGACCCGCGTGGCGAAATG
>CAMMLF010000213.1 GCA_946497585.1 uncultured Clostridium sp. | reverse complement strand
AAAAAAATTGAAACTATTTTTTGAAATCATTTGACAAATGATTTTAGTTATAAGATAATATAGCTAGACAAAAACTAAAGAGCAAAAAAATCGTTTTGAGAGATTTATTTTTTATTCAACGTGTTAATAGCATGCCTCAAAAAACGAAAAGATTACCAAGGAGGAAAATAAAATGGCTTTTGTATTTAATAAAATCACAGTAAGGCCTCAACTACCAAAGAGAATAGCAAAATTATATGATATATCATATAATTTGTGGTGGTCATGGAACACAGAATTTTTGAAATTATTTAAAATATTAGATATAGATTTGTGGGAAAAAGTAGGGAAAAATCCTGTCAAATTCCTAAGAATGGTATCACAAGAAAAACTAGAAGAAGCAACAAAAAATGCAGAATTCTTAAAAGAATATGATAAAGTTGTTAAAGATTTTGATGATTATATGGAAAGCAAAGATACTTGGTTTAAAAAGAAGTTTCCTAATAATACAAATGACTTAATAGCTTATTTTTCTGCTGAATATGGATTAGATGAAACAATTCCAATATATTCAGGAGGACTTGGAATTCTTTCAGGTGACCATATGAAATCTAGTAGTGATATGGGAATTCCACTAGTAGGTGTTGGTTTACTTTATAAAAGTGGATATTTTCATCAAAAGATAAATGGATATGGTCAACAAGAAACTGAATATCATGCAATAGATATATCACTTTTACCTTTAACATCAGTAAAAGACCATGAAGGAAAAGATTTATTAATTTATATAAAATTTCCAAAAAAGAAAATATATTTAAAAGCTTGGCAAATGAAGGTTGGACGTAATACTTTGTATTTGCTAGACTCAGACATAGATGAAAACATACCTGAATATAGAACTGTTACTTCAACTCTATATGGCGGAGACCAAGAAATGAGAATAATGCAAGAAATAGTTCTAGGAATGGGCGGAGTAAATCTTTTATACACTTTAGGATTAAAACCTACAGTATACCATATGAACGAAGGACATTCATCATTTTTAACAATTGAACTTATAAAAAATATGATGAAATACAAAGAAGTTTCATTTGATATAGCAAAAGATATAGTATCTTCAATGACAGTATTTACAACACATACACCAGTACCAGCAGGAAATGATATATTCCCACTTAACTTAGTAGAAAAATATTTTGATAAATATTGGGAAAGACTAGGTCTATCAAAGGAAGAATTCTTTAGATTAGGAATGGAACCAAACGCAGATATTAACCAATCAGGTTTTGATATGGGCATACTAGCTCTTAAAATCGCTGGAAAGAAAAATGGTGTAAGTAAATTACACGGAGCAGTATCAAGAGAACTATTCTCAAAAGTATGGCCAGATATTCCATCAAATGAATCTCCAATTGAATATGTAACAAATGGTGTACATACTTGTTCATGGCTTGCACCAACTATAAAAGATTTGTATAACAAGTATTTAGAGCCATATTGGCAAGATAATATTCAAGACGATAATGTTTGGAAAAATATTGAGAAAATTCCAGATGAAGAATTATGGAAGGTTCACCAATCAAGAAAAGAAAAATTATTAAAAATAGTTAAAAATTCTACAATAGAAAGACTTAGAAGATATAATTACTCATATGATGATATAGAGCAAATGGTAGGAAAACTTGACCCTAACATACTTACAATAGGATTTGCGAGAAGATTTGCAACATATAAAAGAGCAACATTAATATTTAGAGATTTAGAAAGAATAACTCAAATATTTAATGAAAGAAATATGCAAGTTCAAATTATATTTGCTGGTAAAGCACATCCAAGCGATAAAGAAGGACAAGACTTAATTAAGTTTATTCATGACATATCTTTAAAGCCTCAATTTAAAGGTAAAGTATTTATACTAGAAAACTACAATATAGGTATGTCGAGATATTTAATTTCAGGTGTTGATGTATGGCTTAATAATCCAAGAAGACCACTAGAAGCATCTGGAACTAGCGGGCAAAAAGCTGCAATAAATGGTGTTATAAACTTTAGTGTACTTGATGGCTGGTGGGCTGAAGGATATAACCAAAAAAACGGCTGGACAATTGGCACAAATGCAAAATATCAAAGCTATGAAGCACAAGATGATGCAGACAGTAGAAGTATGTACGATACATTAGAAAATAAAATAATTCCAATGTATTATGACAAAAATGAAAAAGGCTATTCAGATACATGGCTTAGAATAATGAAAAATACAATAGAGTCAAATGCTGGCAAGTTTAGCACATCTAGAATGCTTGATGACTACACAACAAAACTTTATATGCCATTATGTGACTTACACAACAAATATTATACAGATTTATCAAAAGTTACAAGATATAATGAGTGGAAAGAAAAATTATACTCAAATTGGAATGACATAAAAATAAGACAAGATAAAAATAATTATGATGACATAACTGTTGATGCAGGAAACAAAATAGAAGTAGGTTGCTATGTTAAATTACCAAATGAGCTTATAAAAATAGACAATATTGAAGCACAAGTTTATTATGGAAAAATAACTGAAGAAGGTGTGGTAGATGACATAAGCATTATGCCAATGAAATTGGTAGAAGAAGATGAAGTAAATCTAGAATACAAGTTTACAGCTAAAATAGAGCTAAAGTCAGGTGGAGATTACGGATATACATTTAGAGTTATTCCAAAAAATAAAATGATATTGAATCCAATGAACTTGGGATTGATAAAATGGCTAACTGAGTAAAAGGGCAGTGCCTTTTTGTCAATGGGGACGCTCCTTTGTCAATGGGGACGCTCCTTTGTCAATGGGGACGCTCCTTTGTCAATGGGGAC
>CAMMLF010000212.1 GCA_946497585.1 uncultured Clostridium sp. | reverse complement strand
TTGTAAATAAGTGCAACGGTAAAAAGTATCTTGTTCAGCTTAACAGAAAATTATCTGAAAATGATAAAATAAAAGTAACCAAAAAAGGGAAAATAAAAACTACCAAAATTGGTTACTTTTTTGATTGCCAAAAAATAGTTTGATATACTACTTCTTTGTAAGGAGGAAGTATACAAGTGAAAGAAAATATAAAGTTAAAAAATATGAAAGGACAATTAGAAATAATGAAAACTTTAGGAATAAAGCCAAATTTTAGTGAATTAGAAAGAGCATTTGAAATAGAAAGACATACAATAAAAAAATATTATGAAGGATATGAAGGAAAAAAAGCAAAAAGAAATAAAGTTTCTAAATTAGATAAATACTATGATGAAATAAAAAGTAAAATAGAATTAGTAGGAATTACTCAAATGGGATTGTACCAATATTTATACAATAAAGATAATTCCATAGGAACATATTCAAATTTTAAAAAATATTTAACAAAGCATAAATTAAAACCAAGTAAAAGTCAAAAAGTTCATTTAAGATATGAAACAGATCCTGGAGAACAATTACAATTTGATTGGAAAGAAGATATAAGAATGATTAGCAAACATGGAGAGGTATTTGAGTTTAATGTATTCTCTGCAACTTTAGGATATTCTAGGTTACATGATTTTGTATATAGTAGAACAAAAACCAGAGAAGATGTAGAAAGATGTTTAATGACAACATTCAAATTTTTCAATGGTGTACCTAAACAATTGTTAACAGATAACATGAGAGCAGTGGTTGATATTAATGGAAATAAGAGAAAAGTAAATGCAGAATTTAATCAATTTGCTAAAGATATGGGAACTTGCGTTAAGTTGTGTAAACCAAGATCTCCTGAAACGAAAGGAAAAGATGAAACAGCCAATAAATTTATGGCATGGTTAATACCATATAATCATGAATTTGAAGATGAAGAAGAATTAATTAGAATTATTAAAAATATAAGAGATAAAGTTAATTCTACTGTTCATCAAACAACAAATGTACCACCTATCCTTTTGTTTCAAAAAGAAAAAGAATATCTTCTACCCTTGCCAAGTAATAAAATCATGCTTTCATACTTGGAAAATGTGGAGAAAACTAAGGTTTATCCCGATTCCTTAATTTACTACAAAGGTAAAAAATATTCTGTTTCACCCAAATATATTAATCAGTATGTGCAACTCAAACAAACTGATAATATATTGTATATATATCATAATAAACAAATAATAGCAACCCATGAAATCAATTTTAAATTAATTAATTATGCTAAAGAACATTATGTAGAGGGGTTAACAATTTCTATGCCATATAAAGATAAATCTGACATAGAAAAATATGCTAATGATAATTTAAAACGTTTAGATAGATTATTGGATGTGAAATAGATAAAGGAATTAGATAACAGATAATTAATAAAAAATAAAAGAAAGAGGTAATAGTATGATATATAATCAAGTAATAAATAATTTACAAAAACTAAAATTAGATAAAATGAGTACATATTTATCAACATATTTAGATGAGATAAATAAAAATAATATTTCTTTTTTAGATGCACTTCTTAATCTTACTCAAAAAGAAATAGAATTTAAAGAGCAGAGAGCTTCTGAATTTAATATACGAGTTGCTGGGTTTCCTTTTATTAGAACTTTAGATGAATTTGATTTTGATTTTCAACCGAGTATTAATAAAAAAGAAGTTTTAGATTTAGCAACACTTAGATTTATTGAAGAAAAGAAAAATGTACTGCTAATTGGCTCTAGTGGTGTTGGCAAAACGCATATCGCCACAGCTATTGGGATTGAAGCTGCTAAAAAAAGAGTTAGTACATATTTCATCAGTTGCCATGATTTAATCACTAAACTTAATATTGCACATCAAGAAAATAGATTAAAGGATGCCTTAAAAACATTTAATAAATATAAATTATTGATAATTGATGAGATTGGATATTTACCTGTAGACAAAAATGGCGCAAATCTACTATTTCAATTGATTGCAAAAAGATATGAAAAAAGTTCTACCATCATAACTACAAATCAACAATTTTCTAAATGGGGAGAAATTTTTTCAGACAATATACTTGCTAATGCAATACTTGATAGATTATTACATCATTCATATGTTTTTAATATTACAGGTGATTCTTACAGATTAAAAGATATATTAAATAAAATAGAAAACTTTGACAATTCTATATAATAAAAAGTTATCTAAATTGGTAATTTTTATTTTCCCTTTTTTGGTAATTTTGGTATTGACTTTTATATTGCATAGCCACAGCTCGAGCGTGATAAAACCGTCGCAAGCAATGGGTGCAACTCGGACAGAGTCGGAGTGGTGAAATTCCAGTGGAGTATGAAAATACCGTTTGCTATTAGCCCAGAATAGAGGGACAGGAAAAATATCATTCAAAAAATTAACGAAAGGAGGAGTAAGTTATATGGGAGAAACTATTCAACTTCTTACAACAGCAGATGTAAGGAAACTTTTAAAAATAGGAAATAAAACTTGTTTAGAATTATTTCATAGAAAAGATTTTCCTTGCCAAAAATTTGGAAGAGCTTATAAAATTACAGAAGAAAATTTAAGAGAATATCTAAAGACAAGACATGTTAATAACGAAGAAGATGAAAGATAAAAAAAGAAGATTTAAATATGCGACATTTAAACCTTCAAATACAAGATTATGTATTTTTTTAAAACTGAAAGGAAGCTATTGCTATAGCTTTCCTTAACTGATATAATTATACCATAAAATCCAATTATAGCAATAGTTTTCCTTAAATTTATTACGAAAAGGAGAGAACAATATTATCAAATTTAAGGGAATAACTGTTGGCACATATATCTCAAAAAGACCAAAAGGAAAATTTGATGAAT
>CAMMLF010000211.1 GCA_946497585.1 uncultured Clostridium sp. | reverse complement strand
ATTTCAATGTGTTGCGGACTTTTTATTAATTTTAACTGTTAAAAACGGGATTATACCACATTTTGAAGAAAAAATCAAATTTAATATTTACAAAATAGTGTAAAATTTAGCATTTACAATCATTATCGTTGTTGTTCATGTTGCAATTTCCCATTGTAAAGCATCTTCTTTCTGCAAGTTTATCTTGCACTCCACGTAGAGCTTCACCAAATCTTTGGAAGTGAACTATTTCTCTTTGTCTTAAAAAGCGCAATGCATCTACAACATCAGCATTATCTTTGCATAAATTAATTAATTTTTCATAAGTAGCGCGAGCCTTTTGTTCCGCACTAAGGTCCTCTTGTAAGTTTGCAATAGGGTCACCTTTACAAGCTAAGCAATTAGCGTCAAAAGGGAAACCAGCAGCAGCTTGAGGATATACATCTAATCCATGGTCTGTATAATAAGCACCAAGTCCTGCCTTTTCTGCTTCTTCAGCAGTTATACCTTTAGTTAATTGATGAACTATAGTACCTACCATTTCAAGGTGTCCGAAGTTCTTCAGTTCCTATGTCATTAAGTATAGCCTTACTATTTTGGTCAGGCATACCAAATCTTTGGCTCAAATATCTTAGAGAAGCTCCAAGCTCTCCATCAGGACCACCGTATTGAGAAATTATAAACTTAGCTAAACGAGGGTCTTGCTGTCTAATTTTAATTGGATATTGAAGAGTTTTATTATAAGTCCACATTAGAAATTACCTCCTTCCCAAGGCCAAGGTTGTTCTAGCCATCTCCATTTATTACATGGATAGAATATTGAAAGTGGTCCGAATTTCTTCTGATATTTCTCAACAGCTTCTTTATAACATTTACAATACTCTCTGTGTAAAGCCAAAGCTCTGCTATCAGTTGGATGAGTATCTAAGTATAAGCCTAGTTCAACAATTGCAAAATTAAAACCTCTCACATCATTCATCATTTCTTCTCTTGTAGGAGTATTATTATTATCTTTACAAGTACAATTGCAGGTGCAAGTACTATTACTATTACATTCCACTATTGCATCCCTCCTTAACTTCATTTGAACATCTTAAAAATTGGTCTTCTTCCATACTTTGACCAGCTGTATAAGGGTCTACAAGTTCAGGGAATATAGTTCCCATTTTTAATCCTGTACATGGTCTAAAAGTAGTAGTCATTCTTTGAATAGGAACATAGCTTTGACCAAACATATAGTTCTCAGGGAAAACAGATTCTTCATCAAATCCACATTCGCATTCATCATCATCTTGCATATTATTATTAATCATTCTGACATCTATCATATTAGAATTATTATTATTCATGCAGTTATTCATTCTACATCTACACATATATTGAACCTCCTTACTAGTCATATTATGCTGTCTACATAAATGAAGTTACAATTAACATAAAAAATAGAAAAACATATTATATAATAAAAAATCTTTGTAATATTTCGGGATGAGTTACTTTATAGAACTGTTTATTAGACTTAAAGCATAATGGAGGGTGGAGATTTGAAAAAAGTACATAAAAAGAAAAAGAGTTTTTGTCAATATTCAAATATGAAATGCAATATTCTTATTTGCTTCTTAGTTGCAATTATTGTGGGATTATTTGTCATTTTTTTGAATTTGCTTTTTAATAATTATTTTTATATAATTTGAATAAACATTATTAAGGAGGAAAGTTTAATGAAAGTATTATTAGTAAATGGTGGACCACATGAAAAAGGTTGTACATATACAGCTTTGGAGGAAGTATCTAAAACTTTGCAAAAAAACGGAATTGAAACAGAAATTATTTGGCTTGGTGTAAACCCAATTGCAGGTTGTATAGGATGTAATGCTTGCTTAAAAACAGGCAAATGTTTTAGAAATGACATAGTAAATGATTTTATAGAAAAGTCCAAAGAAGCTGATGGATTTGTATTTGGTACTCCAGTTCATTTTGCATCAAGTGCAGGAAGTTTAACATCTTTTATGGATAGAGTATTTTATGGTAGAGGAGACTTATTCAAAAATAAGCCTGCTTGCTGTGTAGTGAGTTGTAGAAGAGGCGGAGCAACAGCAACTTTTGACCAGATTAATAAATATTTTTCAATATGTAATATGCCAATAGTTACATCACAATATTGGAACCAAGTACATGGAACAAATCCTAATGAAGTAAGAAAAGACAAAGAGGGAATGCAAACAATGAGAACTCTTGGAAACAATATGGCATGGTTATTAAAATGTATTGATATAGCTAAAAAGAATGGAGTGGAATACCCAGAAAATGAAAAGGCTGTGAAGACTAATTTTATTAGATAGTGTTTTTGAAAGTTTTAGATACACCTATAGAAAACAGATTGTAAGCAAAAATATAGTAATGTACAAAAAGATTGTAACAGAAATGTAATATAAAATTACTTGACTAAAAATAAACGTATATATAAAATGTAAATATGAGATATAAAACATAAATTTAAAAGGAGCAAAGCATAAATGAAAATCGCGGAAACCCTTGGGGCTGTATATATATATATATATATATTGTAAGATTTAACCAAATAAAAATATGTAAACATAGAGGTAAAACTATGCTTTTTAGACGTATTTAAAATGTCTAATTAGCATAGTTTTTTGTTTGTAAAAAAGCAAGCACAAACGATTGCAAAACAAAATCTTTTATGGTATAACATAAAAGAAAAGTATTTGGACATAATATCTAACAAATGAAAGGAGAAATTTTTAAATGAACTTAAAAGGAAAAATGCAAAAAATCACAAATTTAAAAAGAAACAAAATTACAATGAAAAAAGTAAAAAGACAAGTCAAAGGTATTACACTTATAGCGCTTGTAGTAACAATAGCACTAAACTGCTAGCGCAGTGGTCGAAAATTTAAAAGAGAAA
>CAMMLF010000210.1 GCA_946497585.1 uncultured Clostridium sp. | reverse complement strand
AAGCTACACCCATTTTTTCACTATTTGCCTTATCTTTTGGCTCAATAGCAATATCTATAACTGGTTCTGGGAATTCCATTGATTCTAGTATAACTGGGTGGTCTACATCACATAATGTATCACCTGTTGATACATCTTTTAAACCAACTGCTGCTGCAATATCTCCAGCATATACTTTTTCAACATCTTGTCTATGATTTGCATGCATAAGTAGAATTCTACCGATTCTGTCCTTCTTATCCTTTGTAGCATTTAATATAGTAGAACCTGTTGTTATTGTTCCTGAGTAAACTCTAAAGAAACATAATTTTCCAACGAATGGGTCTGTCATAATTTTAAATGCTAAAGCTGAGAATGGTTCTTTATCATCAGTCTTTCTATCTACTTCATTTCCTGCTTCATCAACACCTTTGATTGGTGGAATATCTAGTGGAGATGGTAAATAGTCTACAATAGCGTTTAATAACTCTTGTACACCTTTATTTTTGTAAGATGAACCACAAGTTACTGGTACTAATGTATTAGCAATTGTTCCTTTTCTAAGACCTTTTTTGATTTCTTCCTCAGTTAGTTCTTCACCTTCTAAGTATTTCATCATTAATTCATCGTCTTGTTCAGCAACTGCTTCTACCATTTCTGCTCTATATTTTTCTGCGTCTGCCTTCATATCTTCAGGAACGTCTGTTTCTTCAATTTCTTTTCCTAAATCATCTTTGTGAATGAAAGCTCTCATTTTTATTAAGTCAACTATTCCTTGGAAATTATCTTCAGCTCCTATTGGAAGTTGAATTGGAACAGGATGACATCCTAGTCTTTCTTTCATTTGGTCAACACAGCCATAGAAATCTGCACCTGTAATATCCATTTTATTTACATATGCCATTCTAGGTACTTGGTATTTATCTGCTTGTCTCCAAACAGTTTCTGATTGTGGTTGAACTCCACCTTTTGCAGCTAATACTAAAACTGCACCATCAAGAACTCTTAAAGATCTTTCAACTTCAACTGTAAAGTCAACGTGACCTGGTGTGTCGATAATGTTTATTCTATTACCTAACCAGTGACATGTTGTAGCAGCTGATGTAATTGTTATACCTCTTTCTTGCTCTTGAACCATCCAGTCCATAGTAGCAGCACCGTCGTGAACTTCACCTATTTTATGTGTTCTACCAGTATAGAAAAGTATTCTTTCTGTTGTGGTAGTTTTGCCCGCATCTATGTGGGCCATAATTCCTATATTTCTTGTTTTTTCTAAAGGAAATTCTCTTCCGTCTCCGGCCATATATTTTTCCCCTTTCTGTTAAGATTTTGTTTTAAGCAACCTGCTTAAATATTTTTATGCAATTATTATTTTCAAATAATTTATTAAAATGCTTGCATTTTGCAAACGTTTTAATATTATTAGAATTTGTAGTGAGCGAAAGCTTTGTTAGCTTCTGCCATTTTATGCATATCTTCTTTCTTCTTGAATGCTCCACCATTGTTTGCGATAGCATCTAGTATTTCAGCCGCTAGCTTTTCAGACATTGTTTTTTCATTTCTTGTTCTAGCATATCTTACTAACCATCTCAAACCTAATGTTTGTCTTCTTTCAGGTCTGATTTCTAGTGGAACTTGGTATGTTGCACCACCAACTCTTCTTGCTTTAACTTCAAGAACTGGCATTACATTATTTAAAGCTTCTGTGAAAACTTCTAATGGGTCTCTTCCAGATTTTTCTTTTATAATGTCAAATGCATCATATACTATTTTTTGTGCAACTGTTTTCTTACCATCAAGCATAACATTGTTGATTAATTTTGTAACAACTTTGCTGTTATACATTGGGTCTGGTAATACATCTCTTTTTGCTATAAATCCTTTTCTTGGCACTATTCTTCCCTCCTTATTATTATTTGATGTAAACCTTACATCTAGGTACTCTGAAACGTGAGTCTTTTTATGTTTTAAACTTGCATTTGCAAATTTTGCAATTAAGCTAAATTTTGCAACTAAGTTTTTTAAATAAAAGTTGGCTCCGTTTCCGCATAGTGCAATCTATGTATAATTTAAGTCCTAAATTATCAATTATTGCACCTTGCTTGATTTGGCTAATCTAAATATTACTAAACCTTTTCAGTCTCATTTTATATACTTAACTGCATATAATTAAAGACTTTTAATAAACATTTAGCTTTTTAGTTTATTTTTTAACATATAGCTTTTAGTTTATTTCTTTGGTTTTTTTGCACCATATTTAGATCTAGCTTGCATTCTGTCTTTAACACCTGCTGTATCAAGTGTTCCTCTTATAATGTGGTATCTAACACCAGGTAAGTCTTTTACCCTTCCACCTCTAATTAGAACAACGCTGTGTTCTTGTAGATTGTGTCCTACACCAGGAATATAAGAAGTAACTTCATAACCATTTGAAAGTCTAACCCTTGCTACTTTTCTTAAAGCTGAATTTGGCTTTTTAGGTGTAACAGTTTTTACAACTGTGCAAACTCCTCTTTTTTGTGGAGATCTTGCTGATGTTTCTCTATTTTTCATAGAGTTGAATCCATGTTGTAAAGCTGGTGACTTTGATTTTGCTTTTGATGATTTTCTTCCTTTTCTTACTAATTGATTAATTGTTGGCACTTAAATTTCACCTCCTGATTTAATTTTTAGAATATTTTGCCTGCTTAAGTGAATTAAGTTTATATAATTAATTCATTTTTACAAAGTCAAAATAATACTGTTACTTGAAGAGCCCATAATGGCATCTTAAATAACAGTATTATTTTACCATGATTTTTACTGAAAGTCAATGGATTTTTTGTTGTTTTTCATTATTTTGCGTGTGTTATTGTCAATAAGAACCGTCCCAACTCGGGTTTTTAACAGTTAATTTTGAAAAAAACTGTTGTAAGTACTGATGGTACTT
>CAMMLF010000209.1 GCA_946497585.1 uncultured Clostridium sp. | reverse complement strand
ATAATAAATAAAGCTATGAAATAATAATGTACATTATTAACATTTATAAATCTATTTTCATTATTTTTAAATTTTAGTTCTTTTTCTTTCTTTATTTTTTTAGGCATTATACTACACCTTCTTCTTGCTCCTTAGCGTCAAGCTCTCTTTCTGAAGTAAGTTCTCCCTTTACAACTATTCTTTTAGTTGCTGCTTGTGTACAAGTAATAAGAGTTATTTCTCTTTTTGTTCCACCATTTAGCACGTCAGTTCTAGAAGGATCAACTACTTCTGTTGAGGTTACAGTATATACATATTCATGTGTTTTTGTTACAATTCTTACTTTATCTCCAACTTGTACTTTATGTAGATCTCTAAATAATTCAGTATATATATTATTATGTGCAGCTAAACAATAATTACCAATCTGTCCTGCTTCAGCACAACCTTCAAATTTTCCTATGTAATTTTTTAAAGTTTCATCATCTGTTCCTTCTGCTATTTGGCCTCTTATAGAATAAGCTGGAATATCTAAAACAGCTATTGCATTTCCTGTAACTCTTAATGGTGTATCTTCTGCAAGAGATGCTAAAATACCACCGTTATTTTCTTGTGTTCCCCCAGAAATACTTATTTGCTCTGTTAAATTTTTAATTTTTTCTTGATTTAATAAGTTCTTTATTTCAATTATAGCAAAAGATGTAACTGCTATAAAAATTATTAATATTAATACTTCCTTAGCCCTAGCTTTAAATTTTAATTTTCCTATTTTTCTCATTAGTACCATCCTCCTACATTAAGTAATATCCATAATTACTTAGCTAACTAAATTATAACACATTTATTTAATTTTAGTCAATTATTTTGTTATTATATCTTATGTAATCCCATATATTTATACTACAGTATTATTTTACCAAAAAAATCTCTCAATATTGACTTTTTTTATTAATTAATATATAATATTTGTGTTATTTTAGCTAAAAATGTATTATTTTTTACATACATTTTTTAAGGAGTTGTAATATTATGAAAATTGGTATTTTTACCGACACATATAATCCTGTTACATCAGGTGTTGTAACTTCGATTAATATGATAGAACAAGAAATGAAAAAGAGAGGACATCAAGTATACGTCTTTACAACATCAAAATCTATACAACCAAATGAAAATCAAACATTATATATGTTAAATAGTATCCCTCTACTTATTGCTAAACAATATAAAAACAGAGTAGCAACCTTTTACTCTAGAGAAATAGCTAAACAAATAAAAGAATTAAATTTAGATATTGTGCATACACAATCTGAATTTTCACTTGGTGCATTTGGAAAAATAATCTCAAGAAAATATGACATTCCTTTTATTCACACTTATCATACAATGTGGGAAGATTATGTACATTATATAACTCCAATAAAAGGAAGAAATATTTATTTAAAAAGATTAGTCAGAAAATTTTCTAGAAGATTTTTAAGAAAAGCAGAATGTGTCATTACTCCTTCAAATAAAACTGCTAAATACTTAAAATATAAATGTAATGTAAAAAATAAACCTATATATGTTATTCCTACTGGTATCGATATAAAACCATTTTCAAAATCTAATTTTACATTAGAAGAAAAAAATAAATTAAAAGAATCTTTAGGAATAAAACCTGAAGAAAAAGTAATACTTTTTCTTGGTAGAGTTGCAACAGAAAAAAGTATAGATGTTATTATGAATGTAATGCCCTCTATATTTAATGAATATCCTAATTGTAAATTTTTAATTGTAGGGGATGGTCCTTCAAAAAAAGATTTACAAGAACAAGCTAAAGAATTAAACATTCAAGATAAAGTTATCTTTACTGGTAAAATACCATATAATGATGTTCCTAAATATTATAATTTAGGTGATGTATTTGTAAATGCATCTCTTACAGAAACACAAGGATTAACATTTATCGAAGCAATGGCAGCAGGTATTCCAGTTGTTGCAAAATATGCTCCAAACTTATCTGAATATATTAAAAATGGTAAAAATGGTATTCTTGTAAAGAAAAATGCCGAGTTTAAAAATTATATTCTAAAATTATTTAATGATGAAAAAATGGCAAATTCTTTGGTTAGCAATGGATATCAAACAGCAAAAGAATATTCAATAGAACAATTTGGAGATAAACTAGAAATGCTTTACACTGAGATTATAAAGCTACACAATCTAAAAAAAGAAGCACAAACAAAAGAAGAAAAAAACAAACAAAAGAAAACTATATACAAACGTATCGGAGAAAAACTATTATATATAACAAGAATCAAAAAATAGGATGTGATATTTATGTGGCTTATTACCGTTTTATTAGTTATACTTATTACGTTAGTATTAATTGTAATTATGGACACAGCAATGAAACTAGCATTAATGATTACTACACTTTATAACTATGAAACAAAAAAATTATTTATACCAGCTACTCTTACAGTATTTCTTTGGGCTATATTACTTGTAGGATGCTTTAATTCTATAAATACTTCTTTGGGAGGAAATGCTATTGACATTATCTTTTCAATGATATTTGATAATACATTAGTATCCGAATATAGTACTGTACTTATTAGAACATTACTTTCAACATTTTTAATTGGTACACTACTTCAATCATTTACATATTATACAGTTAATATAAATTATCAAAAAGTCACTGGTACTGTAAGATTTTCATTTAAAAAATTAATAAGAAATTTATGTAAAAAAATATTTAAAAAAGATATTTTCAAAAAAGAAAATAATTCCTCTTTATCTGAAATACAAAGAGGTCCTAAAAAACTTACTTTTGGTAGAGCTATAATGACTAGTATAATTTCTGTTATAATAACAGTAATTGTATGTGTTGTACTATTTTTAATTGGAAATGCATTAAGCTCAAAAGTTATAACAATGTTTTAAAA
>CAMMLF010000208.1 GCA_946497585.1 uncultured Clostridium sp. | reverse complement strand
TTATATGTTTCTCGTCCTTTTTTAATTTGCTAAAACCTTAAGTTAATAACATTGGGTAATTCCTAGGTTTTTAAGTAACATTTTATGGTGCGAGTAAGAAAGTTATTTCAAACTTTTTTCGCTAAAGTAAGTAATCAATACAATATTTGTATCAATTTCTTAATATAATTATAAACTATTATAAAAAATAATTCTACACTTTTTTAGAACATTTTATTATTAACAATCTGTGTAGTAATAATGAACATTTAATTTTTTTATTTTTCCATTTTCAATTTCTGTTCTATAACCTGCACCATTTCTATATAGTGGCGTATTTACATCTTCTGGCCCACAAACTGTAACTTCTTCCTTTTTACTTTCTACATAACTATCATAAGAATCACCCATAAAACTTTTCATAAATGATTGAAATGCTTTATGTGATTCTGAATTATTTTCTTTAGGGGTAGTAATTTGTTTAATTAATTCTTCTTTTACTGCTTTAGCACTTACTTTTCCTTTTACATCAATTTCAAATATTTTTGAATAATCACTTTTTTTACATAAAAAACTCAAGCATGGGTCTAAAACATATTCTGTGCCATCAAATTTAAAACATATCCATGAATGGTAATACTCTGGTGTTCTTTCATCAAACTTTAAGTTTCCTCTCTCAATATAATCATCATCATTTAAAAATATTATTGCTGATTCTGTTGTTTGCCAACACCATCCTTCAAGTTTTCCTACTGGCATTAATTCAAACAAAGAACCTTCATATTTGCCTAATACCTCAATATGTAAGTTATTTAACTTATTCATTAAATATTCTACAACTTTTGTGTCAATTCTTTTAGATCGTAATATTTTAAATTTTTCTTCTTCTGTTAATTCTTTTTTTGAAATAACTTTATCTAATATTTCATTAATTCCAAACATTTCATTTCCTCCTCGTTAACTAAAAAAACCTTTTGCTTTCATATCTTCATGGATTTCTTTACATACAGCATCATAATCAACTTCTTGCTTTAATATTTCAACCTCTTGTTTTAATTGCTCTAAATAAAATGGTTGGGTTGCAACTAAACAATTTTCTATATTAGGCAAAATCAATGGTAAAGCATATTTATCTTTTTCAATATCTGAATCTTGTTGAAAATCATAATATAAAAATCTAAGAGTTGTATCTCTATCGTTAACCTTTGTAATTTTTGGATTTTCAAGTTTATAATATAAATCTTTCTCAAACACTAATCCAACAGAAGTATCATAAACTAATGTTGTGCCATCTTTTAATGTTCTTTCTGCAAAACAATGATTAGCAAAATGTTCACTTCCATTTCTATATTCGTCAATGTATTGTGGATTTAATCTTAAACTATCAATATCTGCATCAACAACTTGAAAATCATCATCACCAAATCCTAAAGTTACTAATGTTCCTCTATCATAGCAATGACCATTACTTAATTTACCATGTAATAATAATATAGATGCTGGAAGTCCACCATAATAAATATGTCTTAAATTTTCTATTAATTTCTTATCATAAGCACCAATAAGACCATGTTTTACCCCATAGTTAAATAATTCATCATATTTTTTCTTATGTAATTTCCATTTCATTTCTTCTAATTCAGTTGCCATATTCAAATATCCCCCTTTTTGAATTGGTGTATATTCTACCATAAAAAGTGATTTTTTGCAACTAAACAACCTCATTTTTATCGCTCAAAATCATCTCTTTTATCAATATTTTTGTTATTTTGAATAATATCTATATCGTTATCATAAATAATTTCTTCTTCATATAAATCATTTATGAAGTCATCATATTTATTTGAAGAGAAGAATTTATCTTGTAGGAATTTAATAAATTTATTCCATAATTCTTTAAAATAATTTAATGTTTCTTCTAATTTTAATACTACTATAGTATTACATTTTTTGTTTTTAATATCTTCTTTTAATTCTTCAAATGCTGGTCTATGATTTCCAATTTTAGCACTTATTCCAGCATCTTTATAAACCTTGTATACTTCATAATTTTTATATTCACACATTGCTTTTAATCTTTTTTCTTGTTCTGGCAAACTAAAACCTTCACGGGCTTGATCTTCTGTGCTGACTCTAATATAAATTCCTGCGACTTTCTTTTCTTCATTCATAAATTCTAAATCCTTTCTTATTCTTCATCAAAAAAGAGGCGACAAAGACATTAGGTTTTATGTCTTGCACCTCTATAAATTTCATTATGTTGCTTAAATTAAATTTGTTTTATATTAACCCCACAAAAAACTTCCTTTATTGCTTTCCTATTATAGATTCTTTTAATGCAAAGTCAAGACATATTTACCATTTTTTGCCTATTTTAAGATGATTTTAAAGGAAGTTGGTATAATTATATTTAGTTTAATTGTTTAATAAAGGTTTCTAAATCTGATAATTTAATCCTATTAGATAAATTCTCAATAAAGATTTCATTAGAATAATTAAATACTAAAAATGTAACACCTTTAATAATAATTCTATGAGGTTCTATGTAGTTTAAATTTGTCTTATTAACCTTTCTAATATTACCATTGATAATAGTCGGAGTAGTATTACAAAAACTACATATAAATTCTATTTTATTCTTTAATTCGTTATCAATTTCTAATTCTTTCTTTGTAATAGTTACCATTTTAAACAATCCTCCATTACTTAAACACTAAAAAAGTACCAACTTCTTTTTGAAATCGATACTTATATATTTAAGCCCTAAACTATAAAAGTCTGGACAGATTGCTTACTGGTGGCTCCAGCGGGAATTGAACCAGCGACACAAGGATTTTCAGTCCTCTGCTCTACCGACTGAGCTATGAAGCCAAAAAAATGGCGGTTCGTACGGGATTCGAACCCGTGATCTTCTGCGTGACAGGCAGACGTCATAGGCCTCTAGACTAACGAACCA
>CAMMLF010000207.1 GCA_946497585.1 uncultured Clostridium sp. | reverse complement strand
ATTAGTGTACCAAAACAATATTATTATAATAAAACATATAATTCAATATTTTATGCCTTATTTTATTAAATTATACTACCAGTTTCCTGCAAAGTTTGTCGAAACAACAAAATATCTAATTATAAACGATTTGCTAACTCTAACATATCCTTATTATGATTATCTATGTATCCCTTCGTGGTTTTTATATCTGAATGCCCTAACTGTCTTGAAATTTGAATTAAACTATATCCTGCTTTGTAATATGCAGTTGAGCCAAAATAATGTCTTAATGTGTGTGGATGTAATTTTTTTATTTTTACCTCAACATTATATTTTTTTAATATACGATTTACAATACTTCTTGACATAGGTTTGTCCTTATAAAAACTACTTTTCTTTCCTACAAATAAGTATAGATTATCAGGGTTTGTTTGTAATCTTTCTTCCAAATATTCTTTAATAGCTTTATACATTTTATCGTTGATAGTTACTTCTCTGTATTTTTCCCCTTTTCCAATGATAGCAATAAATCTTTCTTCAAGATGAATATGTGTAATTTTAATATGCACTATTTCCTCTGCACGAAGTCCACCGTTACTTGCAAGTATCATAATACAAGTATCTCTCTTATTCTCCCCTGCCTTATGTATCAGTTTGTTTATTTCTTTTTCTTCTGGTACATCTTCTTTTACAAAGTTAGGTTCTATTTTTATATAATCTCTTTTATCTATTACTATATCACATTGTATATTACTTGCTACTAAGTATTCATTAAACTTTTTTAGTGCGTTTAATTTTCTATTTATTGTACTAGGCTTTTGGTTCTCAATATTTTTCAAATAAGATTTATAACTTTGTATATCAATACTATTTAATTTTTCAAAATCTTCACCGTAACTGTCCTTGTAATAATTCATATACAAATTAACATCTGACATATAAGATTTATATGTATTTTCACTTAACTTATTTTCTATCATATAGTTTTTAAAATCTTCTAACATATTTTTCACCCCTTTCAATTATGTAACATATATTTTTTATGATTTATGGCAATTATGTTGCATATATTTGTCTATTTCTTTTATTATTTTTTGTTATATGCAACATAAGTACAGTTATGTGACATATATTTTGTTTCAAATTATTGCCCTATATATAACATATAGGACAGTTACAAATTACATAGTTAATGCAAATAGCAAAATCTGAATACCGTCTGCTATTCCGTTTTTGTAAAATAATTGGTTTTCACGATGAAGATATGTGAATAAAAGATTAGAATACTCTCTTAAATGTTCTCTTGCATTATCTCTTGTTTGAGGTGGTATTTCTTCATTTATGAATTTATCCATTTTGTCGTTCATTTCTCCTAGTTCTGCATCCAATCTTTTTAGTTCCTTATCTTCTAAATTAAATAAGTCATCATCTTCCTTCTTGTCGAATAAATTATCAAGCACATCATCTTTTTCTCCCATTTCTTCACCTCCCCAATAAATTGTATAGGAATTTTTTTAATATGGGAATGCTGAAAAAGTGGAAATTTTTTTAGCTTATATTCCTTGATATATCAGGGATAGATACCACTTTTTTTAAAACAATTTTAAAAATCCCTATTAAAAATAAAAGAAAACATTGATATATCAATAAAAAAATTTTTTATTTTGTGTTTATTGAAATAAGTAAAAAAACTCTGTAAAATATAAGTGTGTAATAAGATTTATGTTATAGTTAAATACTAACTATAACTACCCATAAAAGAATAACTTTTATGGCATAACTACTAAAAATTATAGTTAGTAGTAGTATTTCTACATTTTTAACGATGTAGCATAAAATGGGTATTTAGCAGAACAACTATATAGATTATTTGTGATGCTCAAATATAAAAGAAAGTAATAATTCTAAAAGCCTATCCCCAACCCCCGCTTTTAGTTGTTACTTTCTCTTTTTTTACCCAAATTAAAGGAAAGGAGGATTTATCAAAAAAATCTTTTTTACACAAAAATAATGGAAGGAGATTTAGTTATTATGAAGAATGGATTTAGTTTTGAACTATATGAAACTATATTCACAAATTGTTTCTTACATAGTTCAAGGTATTCTAATGGAGATTTACAACTAAGTTTATTTGGTATTGATCCAGCCACAAATGAAACAGCACATTTTGCTGATATTTCACTTGAACAAAATAGCAAAGTGCTTGGAGAAGATGAAATTGTGGTTGACTGTAAGTTTAAACCTACCCTAATACCACAGTTATTAGAACTTGGTATTATCAAAAATCAAACAGGAATATGTGTTGTAAATAATAGCATATATCCAATTTACACTATTGATACTAGTAAAGTACAAAAAAACTACTGTTATGCAGAAGAATTAATTGCTGCATAGAAGATGAAAGGAATGAAGTATTATGGAACAGACAAGGTATGTAAATTTACCAGTAATTCGGAAGAATCCAACATGGAGAACAAGTACCAACTTCAAATGGAGGAAAAAGAGCAAAAGAATTAGGACATTTTATAGCAAAAGTACAAGACCAATATATGCAAGGATATTTGCAAAAGTTTGACCAAATGTATAAAGGAAAAACAAGTATAGAAATTGAGTTTATTACAGAAGAACCTTTTTCTGCAAAATATTCAAGGTCAAACCAGTCAGGACAAGTATGTTATTGTATGTTTGGAACTGATGAAGCAAATCAAAAGACAAAAGACGGTTGGCAAAAAATAAAATGTTTAGGTATTAACTGTCAGTATAGACAGAAAAAACAAGTTGGACCACCTGACTGTAAAAAAATAGGTTGGCTTAAATTTCTTATACCTAAAATAGCAACAGATAGAATTTGGCTTATGAAGATTACTAGCCAACAAGCAGTAGATGCTCTAAATCAATATTTTTCTTTACAAAAAGAACAAGGAAATACTGTTAAAGGAAAATATATTTTATTTCTAAA
>CAMMLF010000206.1 GCA_946497585.1 uncultured Clostridium sp. | reverse complement strand
CCAAATCTTAATCTTAACACTTTTGCTTCTCTTGGAGTAAGTGTTGACATTACTTCGTCAAGTTGTTCTCTAAGCATAGTATAAGAGGCTGCATCTTGTGGAGATGGCGAATCTTCGTCTTGTATGAAATCTCCTAAATGACTATCGTCCTCTTCACCTATTGGAGTTTCAAGTGATACAGGATCTTGAGCTATTTTTTGTATTTCTAATACTCTTTCCACTGAAACATCCATTTCTTTTGCTATTTCTTCTGGTGTTGGTTCTCTACCATTTTGCTGTAATAATTGTCTAGATGTTCTTATAAGTCTATTTATTGTTTCTACCATATGAACTGGTATTCTTATTGTTCTTGCTTGGTCAGCAATAGCTCTAGTAATAGCTTGTCTTATCCACCATGTTGCATAAGTACTAAATTTATATCCTTTTGTATAATCAAATTTTTCAACAGCTTTAATAAGACCCATATTTCCTTCTTGTATAAGGTCTAAAAACAGCATTCCTCTTCCAACATATTTTTTAGCAATACTTACAACAAGTCTAAGGTTTGATTCAGCTAACTTTTGCTTAGCAGCTTCATCTCCTGCCAAAACTTTTTTAGCTAAATCTAACTCTTGTTCATAAGTTAAAAGTGGTATTTTTCCTATTTCACGCAAATACATTCTAACTGGGTCATCTATACTTACACCTTCTAAATTGTCTACATCTATGTCATTAACATCAATGTCTTCAACTTCTTCTAAGTCTTCTGCATCTGGTTCAATATCTTCCATATCGTCTTTTAAAACATCAATTCCACTATTTTCTAAAGCATTGAAGACTTCATCTATTTGATCAGCACTAGCATCTCCGAGTTTTGTTGCAAGCTCACCATATGTGATTTTACCCTTAGATTTTACATTTGTAATAATTTTTTGTATTTCTTCTGGACTTTTTCCTCTTCTAACCCTTGCTGGTCTTTTTGCTTTTTCTTTATTTTCTTCTTCCTTTTTTTCTTTATGAGCCATTCTAGCACTATCTATTAAATTAATTGCTGCTTTTAAGTCCTTCTTTTTTTCTTTTTTTACTACTTTCTTTTTTGTTTTAGCCATTTTAAAATTCATTCCTTTCTAGGAATAAAGCTGAAGGTTCAACTTTTCCCCTGTTCTATACTTTGACATCATATATTAAATTTATTTATAACGCTAACTTATTTTCTCTTGTTATTATTTTAAAGAAATTTACTTATTATGATTATTTAATTTTTGCTAAACTTATTATAATGTCGTTTAGCTCTTTGCCTAAGTTTGATGCTTCTTCTTTTGAAATAGTTTGGTCATTTAGTTTGTTAATAATTTCATTTCTTCTAGCAACTAAATAGTTCTTTTTATAAGCTTTTTCTATATCTTCTATTCCCTTTTCCACATCTACTATTTCAAAATCATATGCTAAAATTCCGCTAATGTAATTAATAGTATCATTATCTTCAAACCAATTTAATACATTATCTACATTTTCATTTGGAGATAATTTATCATATAAAACTTGAATTATATTTTTATTTTTCTCAGATTTTATACTTTCTATGCTAACTATTTGTTTTATTCGTTCAAACGCTTCTTTGGGATAATTGATTAGAAGATATATTACCATTTGTTCTCTTCTTGATGTTTGTTCATCAACTTTTTCTTCTTGCTTTGGCCTTACTATGTTAGGTTTTGCCTCTAACGTTTTTGGACTTGCATTTTTGCTTGAATATAATCGTTTATTGATTTCTGCATAAATTGCTTCTTTTGAAATATTGTAAGTTTGCGCAATTTTGTCAACATATACTTCTCTTTCCATGCTGTTACTAACTTCTGAAAGTATTTTGGCAATTGCATTTAAAAACTTGATTTTGTCACTTACATTGTCTATGTTAAGTTCTTTTTTTAGATTTTTAACTTTGTACTCTACAACAGATATTGCATCATCCATACATTTTCTAAATTTGTCTGGACCATACTTTATAACAAACTCATCTGGGTCTTTTGCTCCACTAATTTGAAGAACTCTAATATCGCACCCCATACTTTGAAGTATGTCCATTCCTCTAACTATAGCTGCTTGTCCAGCTCCATCTGCATCATACCCAAGTATAACTTGCTCTGTTGACTTACGTAAAAGCCTTCCTTGCGCATCTGTAAGTGCTGTTCCAAGTGATGCTACAACATTTGTAATACCTCTTTGAAATAATGAAATTGCATCCATATAACCTTCAACAATAAGTAGTCTTTTCATCATTCCGTGGATTGTTTTTTTTGGCAACATTTAAACCAAATAAATTACGTCCCTTACTATATACTATATTTTCTGGTGAATTTATGTACTTAGGTTTGCTATCGTCTAAAACCCTACCACCAAAGGCAATTACTCTGTTTCTAACATCTTGTATTGGAAACATTATTCTATTACGATATCTATCAATGTACATACCTTTTTCGCTTTTATTTACTAAGCCCGAAGCTAAAATTTCTTCATCTTGAAATCCTTCTTTTCGCAAAGCTCTATACAGTTCATCAAATTGACCCGAATAGCCTATCATAAATGACTTTAATGTATTATTGTCTAATTTACGCTTTTTTATGTATTCTTGACCTTGTTTTGACTCTGGCCTATATAAATTTTTATGATAATATTCTGCTGTGAATTGATTTACATCATAAACCTTAGCTTTAAGCTTAGCAACTTTTTCGTCTTCATAGCTTGTTAGTGTAGGTAGTTTAACACCAGCTCTATCTGCAAGCATTTGCACGCTTTCAACAAAGCTAATATTTTCTATTTTTTGTACAAAGTGAAAAACATTGCCACCAACACCGCACCCAAAGCAATGGAATATTTGCTTATCTGGTGAAACAGCAAATGATGGTGACTTTTCATTATGAAATGGACATAGTCCAAAATAACTTCTTCCACTTCTTTTTAA
>CAMMLF010000205.1 GCA_946497585.1 uncultured Clostridium sp. | reverse complement strand
TTCTTGACCAATGAAATCCATTAGATTTTAATTCTCTTCTAATATTTTCGTTGGGAATCTCATTAAATAAAAACTGAATTCTGTTAATTTCTTTATTATGTATCACTTTACAGTTGTCAAATTTTATATCTTCAAATTTAATTTCTTCAAGTTTTTCCAACCTTTCTATCCTTTTTTTAGTTTCTCTGATAGTAGCACCAATATTTGTAAGTTCCCACTTATAATGTTCTCTTGCTTTTATTGAATTTCTTTTATTTTCTAATCTTTCTAACTTTTCTTTTAGCTTTTCAATTGCTCTTGGATCATCACTATATATCACTTTACTATTTTCTGCTGATTCTGCTCTACTACTATAAAATTCACTCTTTTTATCTTCTTCAATAGATTTCTTAATATTGTTTTGAGCTCTCTCTAGTAAATTTCTATGTCCTTTTGCAGAATAATGATCAACTAAAATAGGTTGTCCTAATGGTATTCTTTCTAGTGTTTTATTTGCACTTGAATTCATATATTGATTCGATCGTTCTTTTGCCTTTTCAGATAGTATCTTATACCTTTCTATTCTTTTTTGCTTTCTTTCTTCATAATCACTTCTTCCTCCCACTGTTTATCACTTTCCTTTCCTATAATCAGACAACAATGTATTATTAATGTAGCAAATGAACTTAACATTGCTACTACTATTAAAATAAAAATGTACACCTTACATTCTCCTCCCAAATAAAAAAGAGCTTATATAAAGTTTGTGTTATATTAACTCTTATCCAAACTTTATACAACTCTTATTCAAATTCTTCTCCTAGTTCATTTTCTAATTTTATAATTGAATAATTTTTCTTAAAATTTTTTATTGAATATATTTTATCATCACTTCCGTTTTCACTACCTTCGAAAACAGCTATATTGCCATTTGGTAATATAGTCGCAACTCCTTCTTCTTTTGTTTTTATGTTTTTTACAATTATTGAAATATCATTTCCTGACTTTTCAAGTTTCTTCACTGTTTCAATTATAGTATCAATATTCATAAAACTTTTACCCCAATTTATATTTGTATTAATTCTTCCCAAGTAAATCCTTTTCTACCAAAATGACCGTAATTAGTAGTTTTTGAATATATTGGCTCTTTTAGTTTTAAATAATTAATAATTCCTTGAGGTGTCAAATCAAACCTCTCTTTTATTAATTTTATAATTAATCCTTCAGCTATTTTGTTTGTTCCAAAACAATCAATGTATAAAGATATTGGTTTATTTATTCCTATTCCATACGACATTTGAATTTCACACCTTCTTGCTAAACCATTTGCAACAACATTTTTTGCTATATGTCTTAACATATATGCTCCAGACCTATCTACTTTTGTTCCATCTTTCCCTGAAAAAGCTCCTCCTCCATGTCTTGCAATTCCTCCATAAGTATCTACTATTATTTCCCTTCCTGTAAGTCCTGTATCAGCAATAGCACCTCCTATTACAAATCTACCTGTAGGATTTATATAGAATTTTGTTTCAATATCTAACATTTCTGGATCTACTGTCTCTAAAATCACATTTTCTAATATTTCCTTTTGTAACTGGATTAATTCTACCTCTTTTGAATGTTGTACTGAAATTAAAATAGTATCTATTCGAATTGGCATATCATTTACATACTCAACTGTAACTTGTACCTTACCATCTGATTTTAAATATGGCAAAATATTATTTTCTCTAACTTCATCAATCTTTTTAGATAGTTTATGTGCTAATATAATTGGATACGGCATATATTCTTCTGTCTCATCTGTAGCATATCCAAATATAATTCCTTGATCTCCTGCTCCACCATCATCTACTCCTAAAGCAATATCTTCACTTTGTTTTGTTAGGTTTATCTCTATTTTACATTTGCTGTAATCCATAGAATTTTCTGCATCATCATAACCTACTTTTTTTAATGTATCTCGCACTACCTTCTCAATATCTACCTGACCGTTTGAACTTACTTGTCCTGCTACTGTAACTTTACCATTTGATAGCATAGTTTCAACAGCCACTCTTGAATTTTTATCTTTCCTTAAATATTCATCCAATATACTATCAGAAATCAAATCTGCTACTTTGTCTGGATGACCTTTCGTTACACTTTCACTTGTTAAAAAATAATTTTTATAATTTTTCATCTTATAAATTCCTCCATTTCTGTTTTTAATTCGCCACAGAATCGATTCTGTGGCTTTTTATTTTTTAATTAGACATATTACTCGTACTCATCTTCTGTATCTTTTTCCATTTCTCTATATTTTTTTAATTCTTTATTCAATCTAACTATTTCATCTTTAAGTTTTATATTTTCTTCTATAACTGTTATCTTATCAAGCATTTTAGTTCTTTCACTTTCATATTTATCATTAATAAGTTTTAAAGACTCCATGCTAACATAAGAATTTTCACTTACAATAATATGATCTAATAATCTAATATTAAATGCCTTTAATAATTGATTAGAAATATTTGATATTTCCTTATCTTGTAAACTTGGCTCAAGTGAATTTGATGGATGATTATGTACCAAGATTACCCTATCACTTGCAGTTACTAAAGCTGTTCTTACAATATATTTAACATCAATTTCTATATGAGAACTTGTTCCAATTCCCAATAAACTTATATTTCTAATGTTATTAACTCTATCTAATCCCAAAAATAAAAAGTGCTCTTGTATAGCATCTTTTATTTCTTGTACTTCTTCTAGATTAAAAATATCTTCAGGTTTATTTACTTTTCTTTTTATTTTTTCATCTTGCAATTTCTTCATTATTTCAATTTCTATTATTATTACCTCCATAAAAAAAGAACTATATAGTTTTCTATATAATTCTTACAATACTAGTTTTTTTCAAAAGCCCTAGAATCGATTTTAAGGCATTTTAATTTTTTATGAAATAAATTATACATCTTTTAAATACTCTTTTTTAGTTTAATAGAATAATAACTTACAATTGATAACAAAATGGTGCTAATTC
>CAMMLF010000204.1 GCA_946497585.1 uncultured Clostridium sp. | reverse complement strand
AGAAATGTTAGATATTAATGGAATTATGGAAATAATACCTCAAAGAGCACCATTCTTGATGATTGATAGAGTTGAGGATTATGTTCCAGGAGAAAGTGCAGTTGCATATAAAAATGTATGCATAAATGAACCACACTTTGCAGGTCATTTTCCAGGTAACCCTATTATGCCAGGAGTATTAATAGTTGAAGCATTAGCACAAACTGGAGCAGTTGCTATTTTATCTAAAGAAGAAAACAAAGGTAAAAATGCTCTTTTTGGAGGAATAGATAAACTAAGATTTAAGAAACAAGTTGTTCCTGGAGATACATTAAAACTAGAAGTAAAAATAATTAAGCAAAAGGGACCAATAGGTATTGGTGAGGCAATAGCAACAGTTGACGGAAAAGTTGCTTGCAAAGGAGAACTTACTTTTGCAATTGTTTAAGCCAAAATTGGCGAAAATCCACATCTAAAAATGTAAGCTGTGAATTTTAACTAAAATTGAATGAAATTTAAAAAGAAGGAGTTTAAATGATACGAAAAATATTAATTGCCAATAGAGGAGAAATTGCAGTAAGAATAATCAGAGCTTGTAGAGAAATGGGAATTGCAACAGTTGCTGTTTATTCTGAAGCAGATAGAAATGCTTTACATGTGAAGTTAGCTGACCAAGCTGTATGTATTGGTCCAGCTCCATCACAAAAGAGCTATTTGAATGTAAAAGCTATATTAGAGGCTTGTTGCCTTACAGGCGCAGATAGTATTCATCCTGGATATGGCTTTTTATCTGAGAATGTTTCGTTTGCAAAAATGTGTAGTGAAATGGGTATTAATTATATAGGACCATCATATGAGTTAATTGAGCTAATGGGAAATAAATCTAAGGCAAAAGAAACAATGAAAAAAGCTGGAGTTCCAGTTGTTGAAGGCTCTGATGGAAATGTTGAATCACTACAAGGAGCAAAGGAAGTAGCAACTAAAATTGGATATCCAGTAATAATGAAAGCTGTAAGTGGCGGTGGCGGAAAAGGTATTAGAATAGCTAATAATGAAGAAGAACTTATTAGATATTATGATGTAATAAGAGCCGAAGCCAAATCAGCATTTAATGATGACAGTATTTATATAGAAAAATATATACAACACCCTAGACATATAGAAATTCAAGTAATTGCTGATAAACACGGAAATGTAGCACATTTAGGCGATAGAGATTGTACAGTTCAAAGAAAAAATCAAAAAATGCTTGAAGAGAGTCCATCAGATTACATAGATGAAAAATTAAGACAGAAGATGGAAAAAGTTTCAGTAAAAGCAATAGAAAAAATAGGATATACCAATGCTGGAACAATAGAATACTTGGTAGACAAAGAAGGCAATTTCTATTTCATGGAAATGAATACTAGACTTCAAGTTGAGCATCCTGTAACAGAGTTGGTTACAGGTGTTGACTTAGTTAAAGAACAAATAAATATAGCAGCTGGAAAGAAACTTTCAAAAGAAGTAATGGATTTACATGTAAAAGGTCATAGTATTGAATGTAGAATAAATGCAGAAAATCCAGATAAAAACTTTATGCCTTGCCCTGGAAAAATAACAGGACTACATATACCAGGAGGAAATGGTGTAAGAGTAGATTCCGCAATCTATCAAGATTATGTAATACCACCAAATTATGACTCAATGATAGCAAAACTAATTGTCCATGGTAAAGACCGTGAAGAATGTATTAATAAAATGAAAAGTGCATTAGGTGAATTTGTGATAGAAGGTGTAACAACAAATATTGATTTCTTGTATAAAATACTAGAAAATCCTGAATTTATAAAGAATGATTATGATACGTCTTTTATTAAATAAATACAATATATATTCTTCCGCATTTCACTTTGCGGTTCGCTTTGCTCAGCGCTCGCACGTTACACTTCGCTTTCAAAGACTGCAAGACTATAGGCAACTTAAAACTTTTGTTTAAGTTGTGAATAGCTACGTTCACTGAAATGCTTTAGAATATATATTGTGATTTATAATTATTAAATATGAAAGGAAAAACAATGGTTATTGATAAAATCAAAAAAGTCACAGTATCAGAGACAGGAGCCAACACAAAAGCATCAGATATGATGGTTGGAAAATGGATAAAATGTGATAATTGTAAAGAAATTTTATATAAAGAAGATGTAAGAGCAAATTATAGAGTGTGCCCTAATTGCGGTAAGCATTTTAGACTTTCTTCAAGAAGAAGAATAGCTCAAATAATTGATGAAGGCACATTTGAAGAATTGAATAAAGATTTACATACTACTGACCCAATTAAATTCGAAGGATATTTACAAAAAGTAAAATCACTTGAAGAAAAAACCAAAATAAAGGAAGCTGTTAGAACCGGAATTGGAAAAATAAATGGCATAAATGTTGCAATAGGAGTAATGGACGCTAACTTTATGATGGGAAGTATGGGAGAAGTTGTAGGTGAAAAAATAACAAGACTTATAGAAACAGCCATAGAAAAACATTTACCAGTTATATTGTTTTGTGCTTCAGGCGGAGCCAGAATGCAAGAAGGTATGGTATCTTTAATGCAAATGGCAAAAACATCAGCCGCTCTTTCAAAACTAAATAAAGCAGGACTACTTTACATAAGTGTATTTACAGACCCAACAACAGGAGGAGTTACTGCAAGCTTTGCAAGTTTAGGTGATGTTATTTTAGCAGAACCAGGTGCATTAATAGGATTTGCAGGCCCAAGAGTTATTGAGCAAACTATAAATCAAAAATTGCCTGAAGGATTTCAAAGAGCAGAATTCTTATTAGAACATGGATTTGTAGACAGAATTGTTGAAAGAAAAGATATGAAGAACGAATTGTTCAATATCTTAAAACTACATAACTATTAAAAATAACTAAGCCAAGCAATATATCTATTTTCACATTCTCGGCGCGGATCGCTGCTTGCTCTAGTTTGAGAATGAAAAATAGACATATTGCCTTGGCTGAAATAAGAGTATTTAAGTGATTTTACGTTTGGGAC
>CAMMLF010000203.1 GCA_946497585.1 uncultured Clostridium sp. | reverse complement strand
GAGCAATGATATTTAGTATGGTTGATTTTCCAGAACCATTATTTCCATATAATACAGTTATATTGTCAAATATAAATATATCTGGCTCTTTATTTTGTAATACATTAAATGGATATATATTATTATTTGTTATTCTGCTATCACTTAATTTAAATGTTTTTAGGTATATCATATATTACCTAGCCTTTCTAGTTATTTTCTTTTTTCCAAATCCTATTTATATTTTCTTGTTCTTTTTCTTTTAAAGCTTTATATAAATCAACATCTAATTTATTACACACACTACATAATACAATAAAAACATCTGCCACTTCACTTTCTACTGTATCATAATGATTAACTTTATTTTTATCAATTCCCATATTGGTGGCATTTTTTCTTATAGATTTTGCTAATTCTCCAACTTCTTCTAATAGTAATAACATTGTTTTTTCTATTTCTTGATTTGAAAAACCTCTTATTTTTATCACATCTTTTATATATTGCTGTACTTCTTGTAATGTGTTATTTTCATTTAACTTATTCCACAAATCCAATTGACTATTCAATTTAATTCTCCCCCTTTTAATTATATCTAAAATTGCAATTTCTATTTTTGCTCATTTTTCTTTATTTCTTCTTTAAGAATTTTATTTACAAATTCCCATCTATGTTTAATAAACTGTTCATTTTTTACTAAATCATCAATTTCTTTCCATGTTGCCCATTTTGCATCAGATACCTCATCTTCTTGAAATTTCATTTTAGAAATATCATAATCACATTTTAAAATATATGTATCAATCCAGACATTACCTGTTCTAAACTTAGTAATCAATTTCAAATTATCTTTTTCAATATCAATATTTAATTCCTCTTTTGCTTCTCTAACGATAGTCTCTAATGAATTTTCTCCTACTATAACAGAGCCACCTGTCATAGCCCATACATTAGGTTCCAATCTTTTTAGTGATGATCTTTTTTGAATCAGTATCTTGTTATCACTATTTATTATCCACACATCTGCACCTAAATGATAAAAACCTCTTTCGAAAACTTTTTTATCATATTTCTCCATTATCTCTCCTGTTGATTTTCCTTCTCCATCTAACACTTCCCAGTATTCCATATCTTTCATTTCCTTTCTATAATTCAATTTCATCTAAATCATCTGGTACATATACATTTCCTTGAAAATATTCTTTTGCTTCTTTAGTAAATAATTCTTTTCTATTTTCTATATCATTATCGATACAATGCCATAATAATAATTTTTTTACATTTAAGTTATTCATTGCAATAGCAACATCTTTTACTGTCGAATGATTTTTTTCATGTGGTTTTACTTTTTCTTTATCTTTTTCTAGGCACATTGCCTCATGTAATACCCAATCTAGATTTTTAATTCTTGAATATACATTTTTACTGCAAGGAACATCACCTAAAAATGCTAATGTTTTTCCAGAATTTAGAGTTGTTTTAAATCCATATTGTGTGCATTCAATAGATTCTGTATCAATTGCCTCTACTTCATAACCTAAAATATTAAATTTCTTACCGTTTTCGCAAAAATGATATTTCACTATTTCTTTATATAAATCTTCGTGGGCTTTATGGAATGTCTCTCTAATAAACATATCAACTATTTCTTTTATTTCTTCTGCACAATATATATTCAAAATGCCACTATAATTGTGTTTGCTATATTGTTGCATAATATATCTTAAAAGTGGAATAATTCCCCATAAATGATCTATATGTTTATGAGATATAAAAATATCGTGTATTCTATTTATATCAATATTTTTCATTTTTAGATGATTTAATATTTGATTACCACTTCCAGTATCAATTAATAAATAATTTCCTTCGTTATTTTCAAGCAATGCACTTAAACTATAACAATTTATTGTTATTCCACTACCAGTTCCTAAAATTATAATCTTCTCCATATTTTTCCTACCTTTTAATCATTTAAAATATTCACAATTTCAATTGGTGCAATTAAGTTGTTGTTTTGATTATAAACTGCTTTTTTAACATAACTTCCTCTTAATTCATCATCCATTTTATCTACTATTTCATCATAATCAAACCATTTTACATCCAAGATTTCTTCTTTATCGTATTCAATATTTTCTTTAATTAATTTAGCATTAAAAACTATCATTACAAATAAATCATCTTCCAAAATTCTGTTAGCAATATAACAAACTCCATTTAATTCTACATCGCATCCTGTTTCTTCTTTAATTTCTCTAATTGCACCTTGTTCTAAACTTTCATTAAAATCTAAATGTCCTGCTGGAAAATTCCATTTTTTATAGCATTTTTTCTTGGCTTCTTGTACTAACAAATATTTTCCATTTTTCTCTATAATTCCACCTACTATTACTTTCATACTCTTTTTCCTCCAACTATATTTCTTCTGAAACACTTAAATAATACTCAAGAATTCTTCTATCTCTTAAGACAACAAATTTTGTTGCATATACATCTTCATATTGCGAATCTTTTAAATCGTTTATGCATTTCTTAATTAACTCTAATGCATCTAACGGTTTAACCCATAATAATCTTGCTCCTTCATCTTTTTCTTTTTGTGTCAAATGTAATTTTTTTGTATCCTCTATAACTTTTGAAACAAATATATATGAAATTTGTTTAAAATTATTTCTATTCTTATATTCTTCGGTAGTTCCTAAAAATCTTATTATCTCAATTTTACATCCTGTTTCTTCTTCAACTTCTCTATAAAAAGCATCTTCTGGCTTTTCGTTTTCTTCAATTCCTCCACCAGGCAATTTATATTCGTGTTTATTTACTTTATTAAAAATTGCTATTTTGCCATCTTCTCTAATTACTATTCCTCTTGCTCCTTTTCTTAACTGTGGATTTTTCATATCACAAAATTCAAGTCCAAAATCATTATCTGTTATTTTTGCAATTAAATTTTCCATCTAAATCCTCCAAAAGTTTTTATTTTTTTCACATTATACCATATATTTGCTCAAAATTCTCGTTTTTCAGAAAATTTG
>CAMMLF010000202.1 GCA_946497585.1 uncultured Clostridium sp. | reverse complement strand
ATGATGACGGAAATGATATTGCATTATTAAAAAACAATGAGTTACAAATTGTGGGAACAGTAAAATCTCCTATGTATATTTCATCAGATAGAGGAACTACAAAGCTTGGTTCAGGGGTAATTAATTATTATTTATATGTTCATCAAGATAATATAAATGCAAATATTTATACGAATATTTATTTAACAGTGCAAGGTGCGAGAGATTTAAGAACTTATGATGATAAATACGAAGATTTAATAGAAGAAGAGGAAGATGAGATTGAAAAAATTGCAGATGCTAGAAAAGAAGCTAGATATAATGCTTTGTATGATAAGGCATACCAAAAACTTCAAGACGCAAAAAATGAATTTGAAACTCAAAAAGCAGATGGAGAAAAACAGCTACAAGATGCAGAGAATGAAATCAATTCAGCCAAAAATCAATTAGAACAAGGTAGAAATGAGATTGCTGCAAATAGAGCAAATGCTAATAATGAATTCAATGAGGCAGGAAAACAATTACTTGATGCTAAAAACACATTAGAGCAAAATGAAAATGATTTCAACGCAAAAAAACAAGAAGCAGAAAAACAAATAAATGATTATGAAACTAGCCTAAATGAGCTAAAACAAATTCAAACACAATACAATAATCTTCAAAATACATTATCTACAAGTAAAGCACAATTAGAAATTTTAGAAAAACAATTAGAAGAATTGGAAAATCAAGCTAATCAGGGGCAAAATAATGTAAATAATAGTGTACAAAATCAAATTGCAAATGAAGTTGAAGAAAACACTTCAAATGAAGAACAAATAGAAACCTTAAAAAATCAAATTGAAGAATTAAACCGTTCTATTTCTAGAATAGAAGCAGGTTTATTGGTAATAGATAAACAATTAGAAGCTCAAGGAATAACAGACATAAATCAAACGGTATCATCTATAGAAACAGCTATACAAACTGCAAAAAATGAATTAGAGAATGGCCAGAATCAAATAGATTCTGCAAAAGCAGAATTGCAAAGTAGAGAAGAACAGTTAAATAGTACAAAAAGTAGTACTTATGCGGAGCTAGATTCAGCAGAGAGAAGATTGGATGAAAGTGAAAAACAAATCGAAGAAGCAGAAGTGGAGTTAGCCAAATCAAGAGAAGAGTTTAATTCAAAAATAGCAGATGCAGAAAAAGAATTAGATGATGCTGAGGAAGAAGTTAATTCAATAGAAAGACCAACTTGGTACATATTAGATAGAGAGCAAAATGCAGGCTATGTAAGCTATATGCAAGATACTGACAGAGTTGCAAATCTAGCACAAGTTTTCCCAATAGTATTTTTCATAGTTGCAGCTTTAATTAGTTTAACATCAATGACAAGAATGGTAGAAGAGCAAAGAGTACAAATTGGTACGTTAAAAGCACTTGGATATAATAAATTACAAATAGCAAGCAAATATATAATTTATGCAACGCTTGCAACTGTTATTGGTGGAGCAATTGGATTAGTTATTGGATTTAACTTGTTACCAAAAGTAATTGCAGATATCTATGCAATGGTTTATGATGTGCCAAGCGTAATACTTGCATTTAATATGACATATGCAACAGCAGGAATGGCTGCAGCTATGCTTTGCACAATAGGAGCTACAATAATTTCTTGTTATAAAACATTAAAACAAAAACCAGCAACATTAATGAGACCAAAGGCTCCAAAGGCAGGGAAAAGAGTATTGTTAGAGCGTATAAATTTTATTTGGAAAAGATTGAACTTTACTAAAAAAGTTACAGTAAGGAATATATTTAGATACAAAAAAAGATTTATGATGACAATAATAGGTGTAGGAGGCTGTACTGCATTAATCATAGCAGGTTTTGGATTAAGAGATGCAATAAGTAGTATGATTCCTTCACAATATGGAAAAATAGATTTATATAATATTAGTGTTACATTAAAAGATGAGTACAAAAATGAAGAATTAGAAAATATAGATAATATTTTGAAAGATTATGAATATACAGAAAATGTATTAAATGCAAATGTTCAATCTGTTACAATAGACAAAGATGACAACACACAATCAATACAATTGATTGTTCCACAAAATGTAGAAGAGCTAAGTAATTTTATAGTCTTAGAATCAAGAACAAATAATGATGAAAAATACGCATTAGACGATACTGGTGTAATTATAACTGAAAAATTATCAAAATTATTAGACATAAAAGTTGGAGATGAAATAAAAATAGTAAATAGCGATGATAAGGAATGTACTGTAAAAGTAAATGCAATTACTGAAAACTATATTTACCATTATATTTATATGACGCCAAATTTATATAATCAGTTATACGATACGAGAATTGGTTATAATGTAGTATATGTAAATACAACTGATATGACAGAAGAGCAAGAGGATGGATTGGGAGAACAAATTTTATCTAATGGCGACTACATTTCAGGTGTAACATTTATGTCAAATACTGAAAATATATTTGCAGAAGTAATGAATAATATGGACTTGGTTGTATGGATTCTTATAATATCTGCTGGACTACTAGCATTTGTAGTATTGTATAATTTATTAAATGCTAATATTACAGAAAGAATAAGAGAACTTGCAACAATAAAAGTATTAGGATTTTATGACAAAGAAGTATATGATTATATCTCAAGGGAAACAATAATGTTAACAATACTTGGAATGTTAGTGGGTATAGGCGGAGGATATTTCTTAACATTGTATATTATAAAAACTTGTGAAATAGATATGCTTATGTTTAATCCTCAAATAACAGTGTGGAGCTACTTATTTGGAGTGCTTATAACTGCAGTATTTGCTATTATTGTAAATATTATTACGTATTTCTCATTAAAGAAAATCGATATGATTGAGTCACTTAAGAGTGTGGAGTAAACTGTAAAAATTATTGTTGTCAAACGGGACGGTTCTATTTGACAATCTATTTAAAAATAAAAGCCAAAGCAATATGTCTATTTTTCATTCTCAAGCTGGAGCAAGCAGCGACCCGCGCCGAGAATGTGAAA
>CAMMLF010000201.1 GCA_946497585.1 uncultured Clostridium sp. | reverse complement strand
TTTTTGACAGCGAATACTAATTTCCAAACGTATTATTAATGCCATGAGCAATAATTAATTTCATATTATCTACTAGGCTATCAACCTCTTTTGGTGTTACAGCCAAATTGTACTTTGATGGTTCTAGCACAGCTTTTATTAGCCTATATTTGTCTTCTTTGCTAGCATCTTGCAATTCTTTAAATTCTTCAAATTGTTTAGATATAAGATCTATGCTATCTGCTACTATTGTTGCTGCTTCTACAAGAGTTGGTACACCTATTGCTATTACCGGTATCCCCATTGTATTTTTGCTTATTTCTTTTCTCGCATTTCCAACTCCTGCTCCCGGAGTTATTCCCGTATCACTAATCTGTATTGTTTTAAATAATCTTGATATATCTCTTGAAATTAGTGCATCTATTGCTATAATGGCATCTGGTTTTATTTTTTCTACTATTCCTTTTAATATTTCCCCAGTTTCTATGCCTGTAGTTCCAAGCACCCCCGGTGCAATTCCACTTATTTCTTTAGCATTTTTGTCTATTAAATCTGGAACGTATTTTTTTAAATGTCTTGTTATCTCTATGTCTTTTATTGCCTTTGGACCTATAGAATCCGCAGTTGTATCTATGTTTCCTAATCCTATAACTAATATTGAATCATATCCTTTTACTAATTCTTTTAATTGTTCAGCTAAGATCTTGCTTATTTTTTCTAATTCATCTTTTGAAATTATATCAATATTTTTTATTTCTAAAGTTATATATGTTCCTATTTCTTTTCCTATTTTTTGTTTTCCCTTTTCATTTAATACTTTAACTCTTGTCACTTTCAATGTATTATCTAAATTAATATTTTCTGAAGAAATTCCTTCAACTTCACCAGATTTTATACATTCACTTAAACGCTCATCAGCTAAATCTGTTCTAAAATCTATCATCTTAAATCCTCGCTTTCTAATTTGAAATAGTGTGAAATTTTTTATAAGCAAAATTTGAATTAAACAAAAAATTCTAACCTTATTATGTTAAAGTTAGAACTTTTTATTCATGTTTTTACTGACATCTCCAAAAACGGTAAATTTTAAATTTGAGCTTAATAGTTATTTTGGAGATGTCCACAAAAATTTAATTTAAAATTACTAATCCACCATAGTCTACTATTTTTAAATATTTAAAATCTTTAAATTTCAAATTATGTCTTGCTATATGTTCAAGCAAGTTTTTTCTATTTTCCTTGCTTAAATAATCTACATCTCCAAATAACACAAAAGTATCATTTACTAATGCTGTTGCTCCACCAATAAATCCATGCATTTCCGAAAATAGATGGTCCTTGTTTATAAGTCCAATATTATCTGTTTGAAGAAGTAATACGTCCATACCTAAACTTTTAAGTTTTTCATATATTCCCACATCTGATGTAATGCATGAATTTTCTCCAGTTACAGCTATATTACATTTTGTGTAACCTTGTTTTACCCAAACATTTACTTTATCTTTAAGTCTTTCATCTACATATTTGCTACCTATTACATATTTACCAATTTGACAAACGTTATACTTAACATCATCTGGATAGCTATATCGTACAGGTTCTTTTCCTATTATAAAATTTGTTTGTATGTATCTAGCATTAGGGCTACAATATATTTTGTCATCTATTTTTGCGTAAAATATATCACTATGCCCCGATATTTCTGGATAAACGCTCTTTGATGGTTCTATCAAAATAATATCTAATTTTAGTTCTTCTAATAAATATGTAAATTCTTCTTCTCTAATTCTTCCATCTACTAATGCTTTCATGAACAATATTTGCAAAGTACAGTTTCTAGTCCAACATTTATTTCTATTCCTCCAGATTTTGAAGACCTGTCTATTTTCATTAGTTCTTCAAGTAAACTTCGCAATTCCTCCTTACTAAAATATTTTGCTTGCGCCTGATATTTACCAACTAAAAATGCCTGATTTGGCTTTAATTTTAAACTTTGCGCTACATTTTTATTTTCTTCTACTGCTAATTTTATTATATACAATTTTTTAAAATGATTATACAACATTATGAGTATTCTTTGTATAGGTTCTTTCGCATAAATAAGATTGTGAAGTACCTCTATTGCTTCTGAAATCTTTTTTCTTCCTAAATTGTCTGTTAAATCAAATATAATACTTTCTGATTTTTTTATACTAAGTGCATCTATGTCTTCTTTTACAATAGTTCCACCATTTCCTGCATATTCTATGAGCTTTCGAAGTTCATTAATTATGTCACTCATATTTGTTCCAACACATTCTATAAAATAACTTGCCACATTTTCGGCAATATTTACATTATATGCTTTTGCAATTGATTTTACTTTTGTTATTAACTGTGGTAGTTTTTGTTCTTTAAATTCTTTTACTTCTCCAATTTTACTTATAGTATTAAATAAAGCATTCTTTTCTGGCGCTATCTCTACAAAAACAAGCTCTACGCCTTCCAAATTTGCAGTTTTTAAATAATCTGATAAAGCATCTGCCAAGGCATTTTTCTTTTTAAAAAGCCCTGTATCTTTTGCTATTATTAGCTTAGAAGGAAAACCGAATGCTGGTGTTTCTATATTTGATATTATGTTAGACACATTGTTTTCATCAACTTGCACATAGTTTATACCTAGCTGAATCTCGCCAAATTCTTTTTTTATTTTCTTTAAATATTCATTTCTTAAGTATTCATCTTCACCATACAATAAACAAATCATTTAATCAGTTTCCTTTCTAAGATTTTACGTTGGGGATGCTGTGTCAATAGGGACGTCCCTTCGTTGACACGATAGTGTCAAAAAGGGACGTCCCTATTGACACAGCGTCCCCATTTGTACCAAAATCACAATGCTTTTGAAAATCTACTAGAATGTGCATGGCAAATTGCTGCTGCCATACTATCTGTTGTATCATCTAATTTAGGCAAGTCATTTACTCCTAAAATAGTTTTTACCATTTTTTGCACTTGAATTTTGTCAGCTCTTCCATAACCTACCACAGACTGTTTTATCTGAAGTGGTGTGTA
>CAMMLF010000200.1 GCA_946497585.1 uncultured Clostridium sp. | reverse complement strand
AATAAATAATATTTAGGAGATTATCATAAAACATTGATAATCTTTTATTTTTATGGTATTATTCTTTTAATGAAATAGTAAGTTGTTGAGGAGGTAGTATATGAAAAATAAAAAGTGGTTGATAATTGGTGTTATAATTGTAATTGCAGTAGTTATAGTGGGAGTTATTACAAACTATATTGATAGTAGTAGGGTAACAACAAATCATGAGCCAAAATTCTGCATTAAAACTATAAGTAGTGATGGATGTAAAGTTACTTATTGGGGACTAGGATATAAAGTAATTAGATATGTTGGGGTTTCTCCAAATGAGCCTTATGAAAGTAATATTGGGGTAAAAATGGGAAGTTGGTTTATGAAGTATGAACTTCCAAAAGATATAAAAATGGAGATTGAATATGAAGGAAAAACAGTTACGATAACAGAGTATGAAGATATAGAAATAATACAAAATATATTAGTAAATTCAAAATATAATAATGAAATATGTGCTGGAATAAATACTCATAAAATTACTTTAAATAATGAAGTTTATTATATTAAAGAAGATTGCAAGGAAATACAAAAAGGAAATAAACAAGCAAAGATAACTGATGAAGATTTAAACACAATTAATAATATTATTTCTAGCATATTAGAAAATGAGTCTAATAATATTACTAACACTTTATCAAATAACAATATACCAGTAAATGAAGTAATTAGAATTGAATAGTGTAATTTTAAAACAATTAAATCATTACAACAAATCTAATAATAGTAAGTTGTTGCTCAGATTTAATATAATAAATTTACAATAAAATATATGAGCAAGTGAAAAATCTTGCTCAATTTTTCTAAAAAAATGAAAAAGTGTAACCAATTAAAATAATTTCTGTCTTTATAGATAGAAGGGGGGAAAATATGAAAGATGAAGAAATAATAAATTTATATTGGAATAGACAAGAAAAAGCAATATATGAAACGAATAAAAAATATGGAAGATATTGTAATACAATTTCATTTAACATATTGCAAGATAATGAAGAAGCTAAAGAATGTGTTAATGATACATACTTAAAAACTTGGAACAATATTCCTCCACAGAGACCCAATATACTAAAAGTATATATTGGAAAAATTACTAGAAATTTGGCTATTAATCAATATGAAAGAAAAAAAGCTAAAAAAAGAGATTATACATTAGAAATTGCTCTTGAAGAATTAAATGAATGTATTTCTTCAAATAATGATGTAGAAAAAGAATTAGACTATAATGAATTGGTAAATGCACTTAATAATTTTTTATCAAAACTATCACAAGGTAAAAGAAAAATTTTTTTAGAAAGGTATTGGTATTTATATTCGATTAAAGAAATTTCTTCTAAAAATAAGATAACTGAAAGTAATACCAAAACAATTTTATTAAGGCTTAGAAATCAACTAAGAAATTATCTGAAAGAAGGTGGTTTGTATGAATAATAAGGATTTATTAAAAGCCATTGGAGATATTGATGAAAAATACTTAATTGAAGAAACAGATATAGAAGAAACAAATCGAATAGCATCCAATAACAAGGTGAATATTATGAAAAATTTAAAATTAAAGTATATTCTTGCTCCAATTTGTATTGTATTCATTGCAGTGATAGGACTTTATAAAAGTGGTATATTTACTTCAAAGCCAGATATTATTATTTCAAAAAAAGATGACTGGATTATAAAAGAAGTACAAGTTGATAAGAAAGATACTCCTACAGATACAGCAGTAATCCCAAAATGGAATGAAATGTCTATTAGTCAGCAATTTAATGAGGTTGAATATAATAATAGTAAATATTCAAGTAGAATAACAAAGATATCAAATAATAATATACTAAAAAATATTGGCAATGCAACTTTAACAGGATATGACACATATACTGAAACTACTTATAATAAAAAGGCAGAATTATATTCAATAAAAGATATAGAAGAAAAATGTGCTATTGCAATAAAATTTGAAGGAGATACTGATTACTATGTATATGTAAATTCATATTATAGACCAACAACACTTGGAGAGTTTACGAAAGATTTGAATTTAGAAGAAATTATATCTTTTGGAACAATATACTATAATTATTGGGATGAAGATTTACAAGAAGATATAAATGTAGAATTTTATGGTGTAGATAATAAAATAATTTGGCAAAAGTTGTTTAATAATAAAAATTTAGAGAATATATATAGTGATAATGATACAGAAAAATATACATCAGAAAGGTTTAGTCAAAGCATAGGTATAAGTGTTGATATCCCATTATTAGGATATAAAAATATAAGTGTATCATTAACTGACAAAGGTTATCTTCTAACAAATATTCTTGACACAGGTAAAGGATTCTATATAGGCGAGGATAAGGTGCAAGAATTTTTGGATTATATTAAAGACAATTATAACGGATACAAAATTGTTTATGTTGACGAAAGTGGCAGTGGAATAACAGATGAAGAAGTGAAAACAGAAAAAAACATAGTAGAAGAAAAAATTATGATGACAGAAAATACAGTAAATGGATATGTTACTAAAGAAGTGGATACAAACACAATAACAAGTAATGAAAACAAAATAGAGCCATATATACCTAATAATTAGTTTTTAAATAAAAGTAAGTAATTGAAGTTTGAAAATTACTTACTTTTATGCTATAACCATAGCGACAAATTGCATGTCATATAAATAGAGGGTGTAAGCCCTCTATTTTATAACTCTTTTTCAAACTCTTTAATTCTTTCTTTTTTAGCAAATTGTTTTTCAGCATTTAAAGAATTTCCAGTTTCTTTTTCGAAATTTCTAACAATTTCATCTTCAGAAGGTAATTCAAATTTGTTACAAATCCATTTAATAAATTTTTTTACAGTTTCCTCAAAAGTTTTTATAATCTTATGAAGTCTAGTATTTTCTTTCTCTAGTTTGTGTATTTTATGCTTATATTCATATTCTAAATTAAATGCTTTTTCCTCAAATTCCTTTTCTAGTTCTTCTTTTCTATTATTATATCTAAAATCAAGAGAATTGCTTTTTACTTTATAATCGTGTTCCATTTGATATACTTTATTATGCAAATTTT
>CAMMLF010000199.1 GCA_946497585.1 uncultured Clostridium sp. | reverse complement strand
AACGTTAATCAAACTGAAACAAATGAGATTAATAAAGATAATAATGATGCTAGTTCTAAAAAGAAAAGTCGCTTAAAAACAACTGTTACTAAAACTGGTGAAAAAGTATTTAAGTTTAATAAAAATCAAGGGAAAGTATCTAAAGCTATTACAGTAGCAAGTAAAACTGGCAAAGTAGCATCCAAATATGGAAAAGTTATTTCTAAAGGATCGAAAGCAGTTAAAACAATTAGTGATGGTAGTAACGAAACTGATTATTTACAAAAACAAATTGGAGAAAAGGCAAAAAGAAAAGGTGGAAAAATTTTAAAAAAACAAGGAGGAAAATTAGCAAAACCTCTTTTAAAGAAACTAGCTATGGCTTTTAAAATTGTTTTTGTTAAAATCATAAAATTATTACTTGCTTTTATAACTTACATAGGTTCTAATATTGTTCCTGTTTTATTTGTTATTTTAGCAATTGCTGTAATATCCTCTATATTTGGTGGGGGAAGTAGTCCAAGTACTATTAAAAAATATGAAACCTATATGCAAAATGTTCAAGCAGAATATGATCGAGAAGTAGATTTGTTTTTGAAAGAAAATCCAGATGGAATAGTAGTTGGAGCAAGAGGTGATTATGGACAAATAAATTGGAAAGCTCCACTTTCTATTATTCAAGGAACAGGTGCAAATATAGAATTTGATAAAGCTGAACAAGATTTACTTAATCAATTTAAAAACGCTGGATTATTTGAAAAACATGAAATTATTGAGCAAACAATAAAAACAGATGATAAACTAGAAAATTCTCCAGAAAAGAAAGTAAAAGTATTAGTAATTAGTAATGCTAGTTATCAAGAATATTTAGATTGGTGTAAAAACAATTATAAAGTAATTGCTCAATTTAATACTAAGAAAAAAGTAGGAACATTTGCTGATACATATTTTAATAAAGCCCAATTAGAAACAATAGAAGCATTATATACATCCAATGATTTTGGAGAGCAGTTTACTAATATTTCTTTTTCTAAAGTTGTGATGGGAAAAGTAGATACACTTGCTGACTTAAATAGCGAGTTTTATCATTCTAAAAATGCTCTAACAAATGCAGGTTATATAGGACAATGTACTTGGTATGCTTATGGAAGAGCATTGGAAACTACTGGTAAAAAAATGCCTACTGGTAATGCACAAACGTGGTTATCTTCTGCTGTTGCAATGGGATATGAAACAGGTACAGAGCCATCCAAAAATGCCGTAGCTGTCCTTTCTGGGGGCAATTATGGACACGTTGCTTTTGTTGAAGAATACACTCAAGATAAATTAGTAATTAGCGAAGGGAATATAGGAAATCCATGTAGTAAAGCATCAGCAAATTGTAGCCAAAAAGAATATGCAAATCAACACTTTGCAGAATTAGTTAGAACAACGACATATTCGTCATTTAAAGCATATCAAGACTACAATACCAAGATAGGTTATAAAGTGATTGGTTTTATATATTTAGTTTGAGGAGAGATGAAATGAATAAAAGAAAATTAATATTACTAATTGTATTTGCAATATTATGTAGTTTTGTAATTTCTATCTTATTTTCTAAACTTGAAAAACATACAGAAATTAAGCGTGATAATTATTTAAAGCAGGAAAAAGAAGAAGAACAAAAAATTGTGAATAGTGATACTGTTTTTCCTGTTTTAACTCTAAAAAGAAATAAATTATCTATTTATCAGGGAGATGAAATAAATTATAAAGTGTTTATTAAAGAAGCTTCTGATAATTTAGAAGGTGATATGGTATCTTCAGTAAATTATAACGAAATAGATACAAATCAAGTAGGAACTTATGTCGTGGAATATAGTCTTAGTGATAGTGCAGGGAACACAGTAACAGCTGATTTGGAAATTATTGTTAGACCAAAAATTCAATTTTCAGGGCTAGATTAAGTGAAAGGGGCAATGCTGTATGACTGATGAAGAATTATTGATAATGTATAACAAATATAAAAAGAAAAGAAAAATTATATTCATATTTGTGGTTATACTTATTATTTCGGTATTAGTATTGTTTACTTTTAATCAAAAAAACAAAGATGAAATTGATAAACAAACAGATACAGAACCACCTAAGATTGTACTAATAAAAGATTATGATGAAGTAGAAGAAGGAAGTACAATCAAATATAAAAATTATATAAAAACTGTTACAGATAATTCTAAAGAAGATCTGCTTAATAAAGTTACATATAATGAAATTGATACCTCTAAGGAAGGAGAATATGTTATTACTTATGAAGTAGTAGATTCTTCTAAAAATAAAGCTCAAGCAAAGCTGAAGATAAAAGTCTATAAAAAAGAAGAAGTTAAAGAATCTGAAAAAGAACAAGAAACACCACTAGAAAATATAACTCCTATACAAGAAACCCCATCAAAAGAACCAGAAAAAGAGCCTATTAGTCCTTCTAAAGATAATTCAAATAATACTCCATCAACCAATCAAAAAATAGTAAAGTATTTTTTATTTTCTGATGGATATACAATGCAAAATGTAGCTTCTGTTTGTGCTGAAGAATTAAAGAAAACAGGTAAAGCAGGAATGTGTAGTCCGATTCAAGATGAGAATGGTATTTATTTAGGTATGAAGTTAGAAACAAATTAAGAAAGGAAAAGTATATGGAAAAAGATTATTTACTATTATCACAAATATTAAGAGATAGAAGAATTGAGTTAGGATATTCACAAAGAAGTCTTGCAAGAGTAGTTGGCGTTCACCATTCCACCATAAATGATTATGAAAATGGATTTAAAAGAAAATGGGATTTAATCATTTTAATTGATTTATGTAATGTATTAAGAATAAATTTTGTAACATTATTAATATTAACTAATTTTTTACCACTTAGTTACGCAGATGATGAGTTAAAAGAATTGATTAATACTAGAAGAAAACATGAAAGAGAAAAACGAGTTATTTGCCATTTTTGCCCCTTACGTTATTTTGAAGGTGAACGTTATGGAAAATAATCATGAATTGTTAATTAAAATAATAAGTGATAAAAGGATAGAGCTTGGTTATTCCCAAAGGGCTTTAGCAAAAATGATGAACGTATCTAATTCATATATCAGTAAAATTGAAAGTTTCAAAAGAAATGATATAAGTCTAGTCAATCTTATAAA
>CAMMLF010000198.1 GCA_946497585.1 uncultured Clostridium sp. | reverse complement strand
TGTGCAATGCTTTTATTGTATAGGAAAAACTTGATTTTTCCTATACAATAAAAAAGAACGGAGGGGTTAGCACCCCTCCGCATTTCACGGGAACAAAAACAAAGATATAATCCAGACGATACTTGCGATTACCATCATTACGATTATACATACAAGCAAAATAGGAATGATGAGCTTTAAAAAGCTTAGATTAACACCGGAATCAATTCTAACTCCATCATCCGTAAACCTAAATGTCAAGCTGGGAGAAAGAGGTCTGTCAGAGTCTGAAACATTTATTGCTGTTGAGGACTCTTGACTTACAAGAATGTTATCTTCACATTCATATTCCCCCGTTTCGTAATACTGCGTAGCAATTGTCTGGTACTTTTTTTGGTCTTCCGCGCTTAATTCATCAGGTGTAATCAAAGGGCAAAATAAAGAAATCAGCCCCCAAATTACTACTGCAATAATTAAGCAGTAACCAAAAATTTCTTTGGTCAGTTCATGCCGTTCTTCCATACTAAATTCCTCCAAGTTATTAGTATTGTGTAAAAAAACGCGTGTATTTTATTATAACACTTTTGTAATAAAAATACAACTATTATGGCAAATTATTTACATAATTTTTATGAAGCAAGAAAATTAGAAACTTTAAGTTACGACAAAAATAATTTAACAACCTATGCCACAATTAAATAGTTGAAAAAAAAGTAATTATATGCTATATTATGTTTGTTTTATAGTGAAAATGAATTAATAGATGAATTGATTTTTTTTTAGAATGCAAAGAATAATTATAGAAAGGTTATAAGAAGTAATGAAAGAAAAATTAATAAAACTAATAAAAAAAGTTTGTACAAAAGAAATAATATTTTATGCCATTTTTGGAGTACTTACAACGGTTTTAAACTTAGGAGTTTTTTATGTATTATCTAATTTATTACATTGGAATGAGAATATGTCAAATGTTATTGCAATAGTTATTGCAGTTCTTTTTGCATATTTTACTAATAAAGACTTGGTTTTCCACTCAGAAGCAAAGACATTAAAAGCAAAATGGAAAGAATTTGCAAAGTTTATTTCAGGTAGAGCATTTACAATGATAATAGAATGGGTTGGTGGAGCACTTTTATTTTTAACACCTATGCCACAAATGATTTCTAAATTAATTGTAACTGTTGTAGTGGTAATTTTAAACTTTTTTATAAGCAAATTTTTTGCATTTAAAAAATCAAGAGTCAAATAGGGATGTCAATGAGGACGTCCCTTGCTTGACACGATAGTGTCAAAAAAGGGCGTCCCTATTGACATTGACAGCATCCCCACACCGAAAAGGAGAAAAAATTATGAACAATAAATATATATTTAAAGATTATTCAGCAAATGAAAACAACCCTAAATGGAGTCAAATAGTAACAAGAGAGCAAGAATTGTATTCAAAAACAGGAGATATACGTTCTCCTTTTGAAAGAGATTTTAATAGACTTTTACATACAAATGCTTATAATAGGTTAAAGCACAAAACGCAAGTATTCTTTTCACCAGAAAATGACCATATTTCTACAAGAATAGACCATGTAAATTATGTTGAATCTATAAGTTATACTATTTCTAATTATTTAGGATTAAATAGTGAACTTACTAGAGCTATTGCTTGTGGACATGATGTGGGCCATGGACCATTTGGACATAAAGGAGAAAAAATTATTTCTGAAATCTCAAAAAGGGAATTAGGCAAACCATTTTGGCATGAGAAAAATGGACTTAATATAGTGGATAATATAGAACTTTTAGATGATTATGATGGAAATAAACAAAACTTAAATTTAACTTATGCGGTAAGAGATGGTATAATATCTCATTGTGGAGAAATAGATGAAAATAGCTTAAAACCAAGGAATGAGGCAATAGACTTAAATAATTATACAAAGCCAAATGAATATGCTCCTTTTACGTGGGAAGCTTGTATAGTAAAGGTGGCAGATAAAATATCATATTTAGGAAGAGATATAGAAGATGCCATAGAAGAAAATTTTTTAACAGATGATATGTTAAATGAATTATCAGACATTACTGGTATTCCTAGTAGAACAAGTAATTCAGCTATAATAAATACTTTAGTAACAGATATTTGCGAAAATTCTTCACCAGAAGTAGGAATAAAATTATCTAAAAATGCTGTAGAGATGATGGACAAAATCAAAGCTTTTAATTATAAATACATCTATGGTGCTAAGAGAATGAATCCATCAAATAAATATTTTGAAATAGTGATAAATCAAATATTTGATATATTAAAGGATACTTATGATGGAAAGAATACGCCAAATAAAATTGGGGATATGACTAAATATTATCCTAATTTATTGAATAATTTTTATAGCTGGATAGAGAAATATTGGAATATAGGCAAACGCGAAAGATTGAAAAACAAAGTCATTTTTGATATTAATAAAAAAGAAGATTATATTCAAGCAATAATTTATTATATATCAGGTATGACAGATAAATTTGCAATTGATATGTATAATGAGATTATACATTTTTAAGTTGATGTCAATGGGAATGTGTCAATAGGGACGTGTCAATAGGGACGCTCCTTTTTGACACTATCGTGTCAAGCAAGGGGCGTCCCTATTGACACGTCCCTATTGACATTGATTTGGTGGAGGTGGCGAGAGTTGAACTCGCGTCCAATTATTTTTCCATATTTACTTCTCCGAGTGCAGTTCATTTTTAAAAGTTCTGAATAAAATAGCAAATGAACAAAGCATTTTATTCATATCCATTTTAATTACCCATTACTTAAGTGGAATAAGTAACTTCGTTTCCTACTTTAATCGACGTCTTATTCCAAGCAGTAGGCTCTTGGGTAAGGCGACGCTGTTACTTAAGCAGCAGCGTAAGCTAATTCTCTATCGTTAGCCTTTATATTTAATTTGCTTGATTTTAAGTGGCCAAAGCAACCATCCACTACTCGCTATAAATACTTCTAAATAACTGTCGAAACCATTTACACCCCCGCGTAAATTTTTATGCGTTAAAAACATTGCACAAGCGTACTAAATTTTTTTAGAGTACACTTATTATTATACTATATTATATGAAAAATAGCAAATAAAATGGTTAGTTTCAAAAGTAAATTCCACTTTTGACTGAATTTACTATAACAAAAGAA
>CAMMLF010000197.1 GCA_946497585.1 uncultured Clostridium sp. | reverse complement strand
AAGGAGATATAATCTTAGGTTATATAAAATAACCATAATTAGATTATACAAGATGATAAAATTGAATGGAAAAATTATTAAGTTATTTATAAGTAGTGTTTTATTTTCTTTTATATTAATACCAAATACTTCAGCATTAACAACAGAAAATAGATTAGTTTTAAATAATGGCAATTCGGTTACTTTTTCTGAATTAAAAACTACCTTATGTAATAGTGAAGTAGGTACAGTTATATTTCCTAAACCATTATCTGTTGATGGAAAAAATATTGAATTATATTGTACTTTTGAGGACAGAGAATTAGCAGTTGAAGAATTATATGATATGTATCCTGAAGCATTCAAATACTTATACGACAATTATGATTTACCATCAGTTATTACACCTGATAATTGGAAAGTTTTTGACGAAGCAATAACTTCATCTTATGATGATGTCGAATTAAGTCATGAAATGAATATTGATTTACTTGCCATAAGTGCTTTTTTTGATATTTATGAAAATAATGAAGAAAATGAAGAAATAAAAGAGCTAGTAAATCAGTATAATGATCTTTTTAAATATTCAAAAAAATCCGATTCAAGTTTATTTATAAAGAATCAAATAAATCAACTTATTCCTGATTATTCTTACAAATTTAACACTTCTTCTACATTATCTACTTATGCAAGTTCAAAATATAATAAAACTCGTGCAATTGACTATGCAGTTACTTATGCTACAACTCCTAATAAACTTGAATTTGGCTATCTTGGTGATAAAGATTGCACTAATTTTGTTTCACAAATTATAGATTATGCAGGATATCCACAAAACTATACTGGTAATCAGAAAACTGGTTGGTGGCATCGCTCAAATGTAAATGCACATACTTATTCTCTTTCATGGACTGCTGCTGATGCTTTTGCAGAATATATGGGTGTATCTTATAAGACAACAGATTTAACAGCTTGGAGTAAAAAAGCTCAGGCTGGTGATGTTATTGGCTATGACAAAAAAAATGATGGCAATTTTGAGCATTTAGGCTTTGTAACTAAGGCTAATGGAACAGAAAAAAAATATACATATGATGGAAAATCCATTCTCTACTATGACTTAAAAATTGCTCAACATTCTAAAAATTATCATCAATGGACATCTGGTGGAGCAAGTGGCTGGGTAAAACTAGTAGAACTTGGATATGGATATGGTATTTTGGTAAAATAAAAAGAATTAAAACATTGTAATGAAATATCATTACAATGTTTCAGGCCGTTGACAAAGTAAAATTTTTGTTAATGGCCTTCTAATTTTATAAAAAATGTAATATAATGGAAATGCGAGATATGCTCGATTCTAACCAAATTAAGCAAAGATATCTCGCTTTTTTAATGGAAATATGAGATAATAGAGATAGGTTAGAATCGAGAGTGATAAAAAATGATGACAAGGCAAACCTTTAGAAATGATTGTATTATATTAAAAACAATAGAAGAAATAGTACCTAAGGAACACTTAGTAAGAAAGCTAGATGCAGCGATAGATTTAAGCTTTATAGAAGATAAAGTTGAAAATCTGTATAGTTCATTTGGAAAACCAAGTGTTCCACCAATGGTACTTTTTAAATTGCTAATAATAAATTATACATTTGGAATTAATTCTATGAGAAAGACATGTGAAGAATGCGAAGTAAATATGGCGTATAGATGGTATTTGGGGATATCAATAGATGATAAAGTACCAAATTATAGTACATGGAGTCAGAATTATATAAGAAGATATCGTGGAAGCAAAATATTTAAAACAATATTTAAAGAGATATTAAAACAAGCGAAAAAATTTAAAATGTTAAATTTAAAGACAATATATGGAGATGGAACGCATCAAAAAGCAAGTGCCAATAAAAACAAATATGAAGATGCTGAAATAGAAATAGAAGCAAAATCATATGATGAAGAATTAATAAGAGAAATCAATGAAGAAAGAGCAAAGTTAGGAAAGAAAGCATATACCAGTATTGAAAAAGTAGAAAAAGAATTTGATGAAAAAACAGGTGAAGAAATAGAAGTTAAACAGACAAAACATATAAAAGTTAGTAAAACAGACCCAGAAAGTGGATATTATCATAAAGGAGAACATGAAAAATGTTTTGCATATACTCATCAAGCATTTAGTGAAGGAAATGGATTTGTGATAGGTTGTGGTACTAATCCTGGAAACATGCATGACAGTGTTGCATTTGAGAAAGTATTTGATGAAGTAATAGAAGAATATAATGAAGAAATAGAAAATGTATGTTTAGATGCGGGATATAATACACCAGCGATATGCAAAAAAATAAAAGATTCAGGTAAAAATGCATTAATGCCATATAGTAGGCAAAAAGGAAGAAAAGATAAGGAGTTAATGCCAAAAAAGGAATATGAGTATAATAAAGAACTAGATTGTTATGTATGTCCAACAGGAGAAATACTAGAACTTAAAAACATTGATAAACAAGGTTACAAGATTTATAAGTCAAATCAAAGGAATTGTGAAAGTTGTCCTTTAAGAATAAAATGCACAAAAAGTAAAAATTATCAGAAAGTGCTTACCAGACACATATGGCAAGATTATAAAGATGAAGTAAATTTAAAAAGATATGGAGAATTATTTAAAAGCGAATACCCTAAGAGAAAAGAGACAATCGAAAGAATATTTGGAGATTGCAAAGAACAACATAGTTTAAGATTTACAAGAGTAAGAGGATTAGAAAAAAATTCTAATCAAGCACTCTTAATTTTTTCATGTCATAATCTCAAAAAAATGTCATTATGGAATTGGGAAAAGCAAAAAAATAAGGAAAAAGCCAAAAATATTTTCCCTAATGCTTTAAAAGTTCTAAAAATGATAAAAATATTAAAATCAAAAAAAGACAAAGTAATAATTTTTTTTAAAAATTTCACTTTGTCAACAGTCTGAAACATTGTAATGAAATATCATTACAATGTTTTTTGCTTTTTGTATATATTAATAAATTCAAGAAAAATAGCTGTTAATTTTGAAATAAAAAGCAAAAAGAATATATATACTAAATTTTTTAAATCATAAATTATTTTTATTTTTTCTAATAAAAGTGGATAAAAAAATAAAAGCACATTAATAAATAGTATAATTAACAAGGTAAATATTAAACTTAAAAAATATATACCAAAAATATCTTATAGTTGTAAATATATAAAATTGA
>CAMMLF010000196.1 GCA_946497585.1 uncultured Clostridium sp. | reverse complement strand
GAAACAAAGAAAACAGTAGAAGAAAATAAAAAAGTAGAATCAACAAAGCAAACAGTAGATTCCAATAAAAAAGAACTTATGACAAATAAACCAGTAAATATAAAACAAGAAAAGAGTTTACTAAAACCAATGACAGATGAAAAATCAAAAAAAGATATAAAAAAGCAAGTGGTTAAAAAGAATCAAAAAGAGGAGGAAGAAGAGTTTGAATAAAACAAAGATAGTAGGTTTGAGTATATTGTTACTCACATTATTTTCTACAAATTGTTTTGCAACAACAGATAATTTAAAAGTACATGAAATAAATAAAACAGTATCAATAGAAGAGGCAGAACAATACAGAGAAAATATAAAAAATGAAATCACAATTGATAATGTGAAATACGAATTGCAAGATATAACAGAACAAGAAAATAAAGGTATCGTATCAGAAGAAAAAGAACAGACAAAACAGAAAGTAGTATATACAAATAATAAATATGATGTACTAAATATGTTTGAAAGTAAAATTGAAATGACAGAAGATGAAATGTCAGGAACATTAGAATTACAAAATAATTCATTGAATTTAAAAGTAAATGATAGTTATATAGAACAATATAAAGTATCATTAACTAAAAATTATGAAAATGTTCCAAGTAATGAACTAAATGATGTACCTAAAACTATTGAAGAAAATGGAACTACTTATTATTTAATTAATCCTATCTGGACAGTTTCGCAAGTAGAAAAAGTAGAAGGACAAGATGTTCCAATTGCTTATAATGGAGAGATGCAATATGAAGGAATAAAAGAAAGAACAATTGTAAAAAGTTATCTAGCAACTGTAAGTTATAAAGGTACAATAGAAAAAGAAGAAGTAGATTCAATATCATTTGAAATTACTTATAAAGAAGTACAACAAGAGATAACAGAGGAAGAAAGTCCAAACTATATTCCAGTAGCAGTAGCAACAGGAACAGGAATTGTAGTTGTAAGTGGAATTCTTCTTTGGAAAAGAAAAAAGAAAAATAAAATAGCATAACAGGAGGCTATCATGAAAAAGAAAATTATTATAACAAGTATTTGTCTTATATTAATTGCAGGGATTATTGGAATTGTATATTTGTGTAATTTATATGACAAAAATTTAGTAGATTCAAATGAAATCGTAACAGATTCGGAGTTTGAAGATGTAACTTATGATAGAGTAGAAGAAATTGGGGACGATGTAATCGGAATATTAACTATTGAAAAAATTGGTTTGAAAGCAACAATTAAAGAAGGAAGTGACAATGAGGTTTTAAAAGATTACATTGGACACATAGAAAATACAGCGACATACGATGGGAATGTTGGATTGGCAGCACATAACAGAGGAAACCAATATTCTTATTTTGCAAGAATCAATGAGTTAGAAAATGGAGATATCATTACATATCAAACTAAATTTTTTACTAGAAATTATGAGGTTGATAATATACAAACAATTTTAGAAACAGATTGGTCGCTTTTAGAAGATACACAAGAAAATAAATTGACACTTATAACTTGTATAGCAAATAAAAAAGTTCAAAGATTGTGTGTACAAGCGACAGAAGTTGTGGAAAATAACTTGCAATAAGGAGTAAAAAGAGTTACAATAGACACAAATAAAAGGATGTGATGTTTATGAGAAGGAATAAAGAAAAAATATATCAAGTTGAAATAAAACCAAGATTGAATTTCATGGGCAAATTTTATATAACTTGTATCATTCTTTTTGTGCTATTTGTAGCATATATATTGATATATAGAGAAATACACAGAGATGAAATAATAGAAAATGTAAAAAACAATAACAGACAACAAGTGGTTGTACAGAATACAACCGAAGAAAATATATAAAATTAAAATGAGAATATAGAGCACCTTTGAGGGGTGTTTTTTTAATGGAGGTAAAAATAAATGAAAACAAAGAAAATAGTTAGTATAATAATGCTAATTTTAATATTATTAAATTCAATGTCAGGCATTGTAAGTGCTTTTGATATTAATAGTGCAACAATTGAAAATTTGGGAGATTGTGGCTATCATTTGCAATATTGGGATAGTGAAAATAACAGATGGAGTTATATTATAACAACACTTGTAGGATATAGAGATAATACAGGAACATTACATTATGCATATTGCATGGATGCCAACAAACCAGGTGTTGGAGAAGAATCTAGTTATACAGTAAATGTATCTGAAATGCTACAAAACCCACAGATATATACGGCAATAATAAATGGTTTCCCATACAAATCAGCAAGTGAGTTGGGAGTTGAAAATGATTATGATGCATTTGCATTAACGAAACAAGCAGTATATAGTATCATTTATAATAGAGATGTAAGAAGTTATTATAGAGGTGGAGATGCAAGAGGACAAAAAATGGTAGATGCAATGGAAAGAATAGTTAATATAGCAAGAAATAATCCTCAGACTCCAAGTACATCAACAACTTTAAATATAAATAAAGTAGGAGATTTTGTACAAGATTCAAAAGAAGGATATTACAGTCAAACATATTCTGTTTCAGCAGATGCAGAGATGGGAGATTATACGGTTTCTATTGGAAACTATTATGATGGTACAATTATAACAGACATCAATGGAAATATTAGAAATAATTTTTCAAGTGGAGAACAATTTAAAATTTTAGTACCAACAAAAAGTATTATAGACAACAAAAATATTTCTATAAATGTTTCAGGAAATATAAAAAATTACCCTATATTTTATGGTAAAGCACCATCAGGAAATTTACAAGATTATGCATTAACATATAGTGCTTATACAACAGCAAGTGGAAATGCTACTTTGTCAGTAGATGCATATAAATCAAGTATAAAAGTAATAAAAATTGATGAAGAAACTAAAAAGCCAATAGAAGGAGTAGAATTTAATTTCAGATATAGTGATGGGCAAAATATTGGAAATTATAAAACTGATAAGCAAGGTTGTATCACAATAAATTCACTAAAACAAGGAACAGTAGTTGCAACAGAAATCGCAACACTTGATGAATACATACTTGATGATGAAGAAAAAGAAATTCTTTTAGATTATAATACATACAAGGAATTAACAGTTGAAAATGAACATAAAAGAGGAGATTTAACAGTTTATAAAGTAGATGCAGATAATAATAAAATTGGTATTGGAGGAGTAGAATTTGCATTATACTCTTATGAATTTGACAAAA
>CAMMLF010000195.1 GCA_946497585.1 uncultured Clostridium sp. | reverse complement strand
TAAATTAAAAAAGTAAGAGGTGTGAAGGATGTTACAAAATATTTCAAAAGAATTAGGTTACGAAGAAAGTTCTGAAAAAATAAGAAGTAAAGGCAACGCGGAGGAGGTTTTAAAAAAGATATTTACCAAGCAAAATATAGCTGTTTATTTACTAACCTTTTTAATTTCAATGGTTAGTCTTGGAGATGATAGTTTAATTGCTCCATTTGGCATTGCACTTACAGCAGCAAGTATAAGTACGGGTATGCCAATGGTAATGGTCTATGTTTCAAGCATTATAGGAACAACAATTAAATTTGGATTCAATGGATTGTTAATATATGTAGTGGCATCACTAATTGTTCTGTTACTTTCAGTTGTTGCAAAACCAAAAAGAACATATGATGATGCAAACGAAAAAATAAAATTGGGCGGAAGGCTAGCTTTTTCAGTATTTGCCGTACAATTTATATACATATTATTTACCGGATTTTACTTATATGATTTTTTAACAGCTATAATGATAGCAATCACAAGTTACATATTTTATAAAATATTTGTTAATTCTATCTCAGTTGTTAAAGAATATGGCATTAAAAGAGTATTTACAGTTGAAGAGGTAGTAGGTGCAAGTATGCTTTTAGCAATTGCAATATCTGCCGTAGGAGACTATAGTATTTTTGGTTTTGGTGTAAGAAATATATTTTGCATTTTTATGGTTTTGTATTTAGGGTATCGTAATGGTATGCTAATAGGAGCTACAAGTGGCATTACAATAGGTGTAGTTCTATCTATTATAGGCGGACAAGACCAAGTAATAATTGCAGCTTTTGCAATAGCTGGATTAATAGCAGGTTTTTTAAATAAATTCGGAAAAATTGGTGTTATAATAGGTTTTATTATAGGAAATATTGCAGTAGCATATGCAGCAAATGGTGGTGTGCACAATATAATAATGTTTCAAGAAATATTAATTGCAGCAGTGGGACTGTTATTTGTTCCTAAAGTTACAAAAATAAATATAGAAGACGTTTTGCCTAATACAAAACTTTTACCAGAAGCGGGAGGAAGTTTAGAAGAAAGTAGTGTAACTCTAGACAAGTTAAATAGTATATCTAAAACAATATCAGATATGGCAAGCAGTTTTGCAGGTGTACAAAACGATGCTAGCGAAAAAGAGGTCTTTGAAAATAACTTAAGCCTATTTGAAGACGAGTTATTAAATAACTTAGAGGGACTTGAAGGTAATAATTTGTATGATGATATATATAATAATGAAAATAATATAATAGAAGACATATTTATATATTTGCAAGAAAATGGCGTAATGACTGATAATGGCATAATAAGCATATTTGCCAAGCATAACATATATTTAATGAATTCAGAAACTGATTATATAAAAACAGAAGAATTAGATGAAATGCGTGAAATAATAAAAGCCATTAATACAGCATATAGGATAAGTAAAAATAATTTTATATGGCAAAAAAAGCTTGATGAAAATAACGAAAATGTATCAAAACAACTTAAGACTGTTTCAAAAGCTATCAATAATATAGCAAACGGAATTAAAGAAAATGTTGATGAATACGAAAATGAAAAAAAAGAAATAGAAGATTTACTTAAAGAAAAGGGTATAACAACGAAAGAAATATCAATTAAAAAGGAAAAAACAGGTAAAATTATTGTAAATGCTTATACAAACTTATGTGATGATGCAGAGGGAAAAAATTGCCCAATAAAGCCTATAGATAAAACTTTAAATAAAGTTTTTGGCGAAAGGTTTGTATTGCAAGAGCAAAAGTGTGGAATAAGGCTAAACAAAAATGTTTGCTCATACACATTTACATCAGAAGACAGATTTGTTATTCAAACAGGCATAGCAAAAGCTAAAAAAGATGACTCTATAGTTTCAGGAGATAATATATCTCAAATAAGACTTAGTGATGGCAAATATATGCTTGCAATAAGCGATGGTATGGGTTCTGGTGCTGATGCTAGAAGAAATAGCAAAATTGCTATAAGCATGTTAGAAAGATTATTTAGTACAGGTTTTGACAAAGAAACCTCAATAAGTTTAATAAATTCAGCAATTATGAATGCTAATAAAGAAGATATGTATGCAACATTAGATATAGAAGTTTTGGATTTATATGCAGGCAAAATGCAAATATTAAAAAATGGTGCTTGCCCAACATATATTAAAAAGAACAAAAGCGTAAATATTATAAAATCTACATCATTACCTACAGGAATAGTTAGAGATATTAGTGTTGACACATATGATACAGACTTATCAGATGGTGACATTGTTGTTATATGTAGTGATGGAATAATTGAGTCGAATAAAGAATATGCAAATAAGGAATTATGGGTAAAATACCTATTAGAGGAAATTCAAACAGATTCACCAGAAAGAATAGCAGACATTATTTTACACGAGGCTATAGATAATGACTTTGGAAAAGCAAAAGATGATATGACTGTAATTGCGTTTAAGGTAAATAAAAAATAGGTGCTTCGGCATCTATTTTTTATTTAAATAATCTTCTACTAATTTTATTAATTCTTCAGCTGTTTCAATTTGATTTTTTGTTTCGCTATAATCTTTTATAAAGTTATCATCATAATCACTATCTTCTCTTAGCCTTGAAGCTTGAACTATTTTATGACCGATTTTACGAGGAAAGATTTCAGTTTTTACATAATGCTGATTGAAATAGGCTTGGACGTCTTTATGACGCTTGAAATCTACACCTTCTAAAGCTAATACAGCACGCATTGAATGAAAAATTGAATAATATGCTCTGTTATTTGAAGCAATTAAACCGTTATTATCATATAACAATTTTGCCATACTTAAATCTTCTTTAGCACGACCTAATCTTTGACGAGCTAATGAAATACTACCTTTTTTCTTCACCTATTACAACCCCCTCATTTATTACATTTTGATAAAAAGGAGTTACATCAACTAATTCATTAAAATCGTTAACATTTTTTAAAAGTGGATTCAAAATAATACCATAATCAATTTCTATATCTGCGACGTAATCCCATAAAATCTGTCTATATTTAACAATTTCATCATCGCTTAAATCTGTTAAAAGCATAATGTCTATATCAGAGTTTGTATTATAGTCACCTCTTGCATATGAACCATAAAGTATAATTTTTTTTAGCCTATCACCAAGAAGTTTTTTTGCTTTAATAACAAAATTATTTATTTCATTATAAATCT
>CAMMLF010000194.1 GCA_946497585.1 uncultured Clostridium sp. | reverse complement strand
ATTCCAGCACGAAATCCAAGACTAAATTCAGGTTATAGAGAATTTTTTTTAAAAATGATGAAAAAACATTGAAAAATGTTTTGAGTTTTGCTAAAATAAAATTAGCGAAAAAATATAATATAAAGGTTATAAAAAATATAAAAGAAAGAATATGCTTATAAATAATAACATTATAAACATATTATATGAGGAAAAATGAAAAATGAGAATAAGATTTAAGCCGTGGGCAAGAGAAGAACTTGAAACAAGTCCATTTTATATAGATAATCCACAAATGTTTAAAAATAGGTGGAAAACTGCTTTTGAAAATTACTATCCAATTTATTTAGAACTAGGCTGTGGTAAGGGCAATTTTATAGCAAAAATGGCAAGTATGAATAAAGAAAAACATATAAACTACATTGCTATTGACTTGGTTGATAGTATGCTTGGAATAGCTAAAAGAAATGTTGAAAAAGAATATGGAATTAGAACTACTTTATATAAAGAAGAAATAGAAAATGAAATTGAAAAGCAAAGAGCGGTTACCAATTTAAGACTAACTCGCTATGATATTTCTTTAATATCTAATATATTTGGAAAAGAAGATGATGTACAAAGGATTTACATTAATTTTTGCAATCCATGGCCTAGAGGTAAGCATCATAAAAAAAGGCTTACTCATCCAAGACAACTTGAACAATATAAAACGTTTTTAGCAAAAGGAGGATACATATTTTTCAAAACAGATGATGATTATTTATTTGAAGATAGCTTTAAATATTTTCAAAGTGCAGGATTTGTTATAGAAAAATCTACTTATGACTTAGCAAATGAGCAAGCTTTTTGGTTTGGTGAAGAAAATATAGAAACAGAACATGAAAAAATGTTTAAAAAAGATGGAATAAAAATCAAAGCATTAATTGCAAAAAATGAAGATGTAGTAGCTTTTAATGAGGAATTGGAAGAGGTAAGCTAAAAAGCTCACAAATTATTTGTGAGCTTTTTACAAATTATACATATTATCTTTTTTGATCCATACAGAAACGCTACCACCATTTACATAGAAAATACCATTTCCATCTTTATCAACGTAGACAGTTTCTTTAATATTTCCTGTACAATCATATAATATGCTATTAGCTAAATTTTGACCAACATTCATATATTTACAGCCACCATCGCCATCACTTAGAACAACAGCCATTCCAGAATCTTGGTGGTAATAATCGCCTTCTCTAACCCAACCTATAATATTGGCATCATCTAAATAATCTCTTTGTGTACCATAAGCCAAATATTTTCTTGCTAAAAGCAATATATTTAAAATTTCTTTCATAGGTGCTATGTTTTTAAAAGGTACACCATAATAATCTCCATAAAATATGCAAGGAATTCCTTCTTGTCGTAATAAAATGCAAGCATAGGCAAGAGGCTTAAACCATTCTTTAACCCATGACTCCAAACTTTGTCCGAGGTTCAGTGTCGTGATTATCTACAAAAGTTACAGCTTTAGATGGTCTTTTATCTACTAATGTATCTTCAAACAAATTTCTCATATCGTAATGTCCAAAACTTTCAGATGCAATTTTAAAATGGTCATGAAGAGGAACATCAAATAAAGTATCTATTTCATCATTATTTTGCAAATAATTAATTAATGCATCTACATTACAACTAAAATATTCACCAACAGTAAATAAGTCTTTATCGGTTTCATCTTTTAAATCGTGAAGCCATCTTTTGTAAAAAGAAGAACGTATATGTTTTATAGCATCTAGCCTAAAACCGTCAACATTTGTTTGTTTTAAAAACCATTTACCCCAACAAAATAAATCATTAACAACATCTAAATTATTAAAGTCAACGTCACAACCCATTAAATAATCATAGTTGCCAAGCTCTTTGTCAACATCATCACTCCAATGTTTACCATAAAATCTAAAAATACCATGCTCTTTTTGCTTGTCATCATAATCTATACCATTAAAGTGGGACCAATCTAAATTAAAGTCAGAATAAGTATTATTTCTTCCACTAAAATTAAATTTTGTCCAAGCTTCAATAGTTCTATATGTACCAATAACCTCGTTTCTGTTATTAGGATTTACTTTATATGCGATGATTTCTTCTTTTTCATCTGCTCCAAATCTATGATTTAAAACAATGTCTGCAAGAACTTTTATGCCACATTTTTGCAAATATTTTATTGCATCTAAGTATTCTTGCTTTGTTCCATATTTAGTGCGAATACTGCCTTTTTGCATAAATTCGCCCATATCATATAAATCATATACACCATAACCAGTTTCATTAATTCCACCTGCAGATTTAAAGCAGGGTGGAAGCCATATATAATTTATACCTAATTTTTTTAAATCTTTGCCAACATTTTGAAGACTCTGCCAAAGATTGCAGTCATTTGGCATATACCATTCAAAATATTGCATCATTGTATCATTTGTTTCTTTCACTTAAATATCATCCTTTCTAGCTTTATGCTAAGATGAAAATTCTATAAATTTTAAATTATTATATCACTACAAAAATTTCTTGACAAGACAAAAAAATGATGATAAAATGTAAATATAAAAAGAATAAGAGCCGAAGCTCTTACTCGTGTGTTTAGTTATGAATTGGGGATTGAAGTGTTAGTCGTGACTTCAATTCCTTTTTTAGTTATGCTCATATTTGAGCTATAACCAAGGGCTGCTAATATAACTAAAATGATGCCGACAATCAAAGTGATTAAAGCCCTACCCAAGTACTTAGTTGCAATATCATAATTGTTCATATCTTTTGTACTCAATTCTTTTACCTCCTTCCATATGTATTTGCATCTAACGTCTTGTGAAGAGTTAGGTGCATAAAATAATAGTTAAAAAATAATTACTAATTTATGCACCCAACTGAAGGAGTTACCAAACACTAGAAAAAGTATAACATAATAAACGAAAAAAAGTCAATAATTTTAGCTTGAAATTACAACAAAAAGTTAATAAAATCTTTTAAAATTAATAGAAATTTATGAAAAAATATTATATAATATAATGGATAAAAAATTCGAAAGGAAATTTCAATGGATAAAATTAATGAATTAGTCGCATGGATACAGTCAATAGAACTTTCACAAGTCATAAATGTAATTATTTGCATAGTTGCAATCATATTTACTGTCATAATTAGCCCATTTATAAGTTTAGCAATTGCAAAAATATTTGGCTGGAAAAAAACTAGAAAAGAATTAAAAAATGG
>CAMMLF010000193.1 GCA_946497585.1 uncultured Clostridium sp. | reverse complement strand
TCAAATAAAATTCAACCTCTCCCTATCACGTCATACATTGTTTTGAACTCATATCCATTATCTTTAAAATATTGTATCATTTCTGGTAAACATTCATATGTCAATATTTTATCTGATGCATCATGCATTAAAATTACTACGCTTGTTTTATCTTGAACAGTATTATAGAAATTTTCCATTATTTTTTCCTTCGTATTAGCTCCTGCTGCATCATTTGTAAGTGCATTCCAATCAACGCTAGCAATTCCATTTTGCTTTAATAGTTCTTTTGCTTCCTGCTTTATATCGTGATATGGTCCACCACTCGAGCCACCTGGAAATCTAAATACTAGTGAATTATAGTTTTCATTTCCTAAAGCATTTTTTATTGCATCATTTGTTTTATTATATTCATCAAGCACTGCTTGACTACTAGAATATATATCTCCGTATTTATGAGAATATCCATGATTTGCTATGAAATGTCCTTCCTCGTATTCCCTTTTAACTAAATCTGGATTTGCTTCTACTTTAAGTCCTAACACGAAAAAGGTTGCTTTTATGTTTTGCTCTTTAAGTAAATCTAATATGTATGGTGTAACTGATGTAGAAGGTCCATCATCAAATGTCAAAAATACTCTTTTGTTATCTTGATGTTTATATATGCTGTTAAATCTTTCAAGTTCTTCTTCATTTAATGATGTAAATCTCGCTTTTTCGGCTTCTTCTCTTGCTGAAATTTGAGCATTTACTTCATTAATCCACAAATCATATGCATATTTAGTTTTACTTACATTATACATTTGTACCAATCTAATACTTGTGAAAATAATAAGTATAATAAGTACAACTACTAAAATAACCAGTGCAACTTTTAATTTATTTAATCTCCTTGTCCTTACAATTAAATCGTACATTGCTTTGCCCCTTTTAGCTTCAAATTAATTTTTGTTGTTAAATGCTTTTTTAATTGCATAATTTCTACACATATATTATACCTAAAAAATAAAAATAAGCAATATGTTTCAAAAAATTTAGTTATTCTTCTTGCTTTCTATTTCCATTTAATTTGATTAATTTCATTATTTCTACAATTACTATTGGCGATAATATTAATAATATCATTTCAAATATATCTTGAGCTGGAAGTACTGGTATACTAAATACTTCTCTTAATCCAGGAACTGCTAAAATTACTATCATTAATAATGCTGAAACTCCAAGTGCCAATAACAACATTTTGTTCTTAAATGGATGTGACTTGAATACTGATTTTTTAGGTGTTCTTACATTAAATACATGAACTAGTTCTGCAAATGCAAGTGTAACAAATGCCATTGTTTGACCAATTTCTACCTTAATTTCTGCGTTGCTTAGACCTTCTACTTGTGGAAGTATGCTGTCTGGTGTTGCTAATCCTATTATGAATGCTGCAAGTGTTATTAAACCTATCATTACACCTTGATATGCAACTCTCCAAAGTCTTGATTTAACAAATATGCCTTTTTCTTTATTTGGCTTTTTCTTCATTATATCATCTTCAGCTGGGTCTACTGCAAGTGCTAATGCTGGAAGTGAATCAGTTACTAGGTTAATCCATAATATATGCATTGGTAATAAAGGTTCAATTAAATTAATGTCTATTCCAAATGTGCTACTTAAAAATGGTGTTATAAGCATACATACGAATAACAAAACAATTTCGCCTATGTTACTTGAAATTAGGAATTCGATAGCTTTTAAAATATTTGCATATATTCTTCTTCCCTCTTCTACTGCTGAAACTATTGTTGCGAAGTTATCATCTGTTAAAATTACATCTGCTGCTTCTTTTGCAACATCTGTACCAACCATTCCCATTGCACATCCAATATCTGCTTGTTTTAGTGCTGGTGCATCATTTACACCATCACCTGTCATTGCAACAATTTCTCCTGCTTTTTGCCATGCTTTTACTATTCTAACTTTATGTTCTGGTGCAACTCTTGCATATACACTGTATTTTCTAATGTTTTTATCCAATTCTTCATCAGACATTTTTGCAAGTTCTGCTCCTGTTATAGCTTCATCTTCATTTTCTAATATTCCCAAGCTTTTAGCTATTGCTGTTGCTGTAATCTTGTGGTCACCTGTAATCATTACAGTTTTTATTCCTGCTTCTTTACATTTTTGAACAGCAATTTTGGCTTCTTCTCTAGGTGGGTCTATCATTCCGCACATTCCAACAAATGTTAAATTTCTTTCTAAGTCTAAAATTTCATCTCCTACTGGTGCATGGTCCATATATTTATATGCCATTGCTAAAACTCTAAGAGCATTTTTAGCTAAAGATTCATTTTGCTTTTCTATTTCTGGTATTTTGTCTTTTAAGTCAGTTTTTATTTTTCCATTTTCAGAATAACTATTACATATTGATAGTAATTCATCAAGTCCACCTTTTGTGCAAACTAAATATCTGTCTCCAAATTTGTTTACTGTTGTCATTAATTTTCTATCTGAATCAAATGGTATTTCTGCAACTCTTGGATGATTATTTATTTCATTTTCATCATATTTAAAATTAAAAGCTAATTGAGTTAAAGCAATTTCTGTTGGGTCACCTGTGAAGGTAACATTCTTTAAATTGCTTTCTTCACTATTTGATGTGCTATCATTAGAATTATCGGTTTTTGCACTATCTACTTCATTTGTAGTAGAATTGCCTAATGCAATTTTTGTATCATTACATAGCATTCCTATTAGAATTGTTTTTTCTAATTCATCTGAGTTATATTTATTTTCTTTATATAGTTCTTTTGCATCTATTAATTGTCCATTAACATATACTTTTTGAACTTCCATTTTATTTTGAGTAAGTGTGCCTGTTTTATCTGAGCAAATTACTGAGGCACTTCCAAGTGTTTCAACTGCTGGTAATTTCTTTACAATAGCATTTTTCTTAACCATTCTTTGAACACCTATTGCAAGAACAATTGTTGATACTGCTGCTAATCCTTCAGGTATTGCTGCAACAGCTAAACTTACTGCTGTCATAAACATATCTATTATATCTTTTCCATATGCAATTCCTATTACAAATATTACTATACAAATTGCAAGTGCTGCAATTCCAAGTGTTTTTCCAAGTTTATTCAATTTTGCTTGAAGTGGTGTTACATTTGCTTCTGTATCATTTATTATTTTTGCAATTTTTCCAACTTCTGTGTTCATTCCTGTTTCTACAACAATACCTTTTCCTCTTCCATATGTTATTAAAGAAGATGAAAATAG
>CAMMLF010000192.1 GCA_946497585.1 uncultured Clostridium sp. | reverse complement strand
TTGAACAATTAAACATAGATGGTATCAGTAAAAATCTTGTTGGTTTTTTTAGATTATTTGAAACCTATAACACTAAAACAGGCAGAAAAAGTGTTGCTGAAATACAAGATTATGTAAAATATGACCTCTCCGAACTTCATCAATCTATACCTAGAGTTAGAAAAAATACTCAAAATATACTTTCACAAACAAATGTACAATGTGATTACATAGCTTTAAATCATAAACGTATAGACTTTATAAAGTGGCTTATAGCTTATAGAAATGCCCCAATTGGTTCTGAAACAAGGGACAAGCTTTTATTATTATTTTATAACGCTTGTGTACAAGTCATGAGTAGAGAAATGGCACAAGCTTACACATTGAAATTAAACAAAGAGTTTAAAATACCACTTGAACGAACAGAAAACATTTTCACATATATAGACCAAAAAGGATTTTTGAACTTTAAAAATGATACATTTTGTATGTTTTTAGAATTAAATGAAAATGAAAGGCATGAGTATATGAAGCAAAAAAGTAGCAACTATACTAGAGATAAAAACAGAAGACTTGCCAAAGAAGAAAGAAATCGTCGTATTTTACAACTAAAAAAAGAAGGAAAAACTAATATTGAAATTGCTCAAATACTAAATATATCGAGAAATACTGTTAGTAATTTTTTAAATAAAAATACTCCTAAAATAGATAAAAAAGCTAAAATACTTGAATATCGTGAAAAAGGCTTAAAAGTAGATGAAATTTGCAAAATTTTAGAGATAAGTAAAAGCACATATCACAGAATATTGAAAAAATAATATTAAATATCCCCTGTATGAGTTACATACAGGGGATAACTTTATAACATCTAAGTATTAAAAATAACTTTTTATCTGTTAGTATTAAATTTGTAGTTTTTAACTATCATATAACATAAAAACTGCTATATCAATTCTAACGAACCTTAAAATTCGATAGACACAGTGGAAACTAATTAAACTAATTGTATATTAGATAAATTTTATTTTAATATCCACTTTTGACTTTCAGTTTGTAAATTTACCATATGTGAATATGTTCCATTATTTTTAAGTAAATCATTATTCGAACCTTGCTCTACTACACAACCATCTGAAAGCACAATTATTTTATCTGCACCAGCAACAGTACGCATTCTATGTGCTATAACAAGCACTGTTTTATCCTTTATTAAACGAGATATTGCTGATTGTATTAACGTTTCATTTTCAACATCAAGTGAAGCTGTAGCCTCATCAAGTAAAATAATAGGTGCATTTTTCAAAAAAGCTCTGGCAATAGAAATTCGCTGACGTTCTCCACCGGATAATTGACATCCGTTTTCTCCGATGTTAGTATTCCATTTTTGTGGCAATTTTTCGGCAAATTCGTCTACATTTGCAAGCTTTGCCGCTTGTATAACTTGTTCATCTGTAGCATCTTTATTGCCTATTCTAATATTCTCTATAATGGTGTTGTCAAATAATACTACATCTTGAAATACTATGGAATATAATGACAACAATTTTTCAGGGTCAATTTTAGAAATATCCATATCACCCACTGTAATTTTACCTTTGTCAATATCCCAAAATCGTGAAGCTAGGCGTGAAACTGTGGTTTTTCCGCCACCTGATGGACCTACTAATGCAGTAACTTGACCTTGTTTTGCTACAAATGAAACATCTTTTAAAATAGTTTCTCCTGTATTATATGAAAAACTAACCTTATCAAACACAATATCATATCCATTATTTATAAGTTTTTCTTCGCCTTGCTGAATTTTATGATTCAAAATTTCATTCATTCTTGCTATGTTTGTTCTTGTACTAATAACTGCCGCTAAATTTTGCAATGCTCCCTGTAATGGATCATATAATCTTGATACCACAAGTAGAAACATAAAAAAAGTTAAAATTTCTAATGTTCCTTTAATCAATAAAACAGAGCCAACTAACGCAACTGTTGCAATGCCAAGTTTTAAAACAAGGGCAGCTGATACTACAAATGCAGCTAAACCGAATTCACTTAAAATAGAACGATATTCCACAGCTCTAATCTTTTTTTCAAGACCTTTTAAATAACGTTTCTCAGCATTATTTGATTTTAAATCCTGTAAAGTTTCAATACATTCTTGAATACCATCCGCACAAGCTATTTTTGCGTCCATTGACCTCTGATTAAAGCCTTCTTGTATCTTTGCAGATAATCCTACAATTGCAAAAGATATCGGCATTACCCATAATGCTGCCAAAGCCATACGCCAATCAATAATAAAAAGAGTTATGGAAATTAGTAGTGTAGAAATAATAGAACCTGTAAGTTCAGGTATAAAATGAGAAAAACTTTGTTCTAAAAATGTACAATCTGACATAATAGTGCTTGTAAGGTCAGCAAGGTCTTTTTTACCAAAAAATGAAAGTGGTATTTTTCTTAGTTTTTCAGCCAATGTAACACGGCGTACACCACTTTCAACATATGTTGCAAAATATGTTGCATTATATTGAAAATATGTTGCAATTATAATAAATATTAAACAAAAAATACAGCCTATTATATAGAAAAAAGGTTCATAAATTCCACCATTTATCAAATCTTTAACAAGACTATATAAAAGTCCTACTGGAAACATAAATGAAATATTCTGTAAAACACAAGCTATACAACCTTTTATTAAATCTTTTGCACCTTGTTCAGAAAGAGCATATTTTTTTTGCAAATTTTTAATCATATATACCACTCCTTTTAAACTTTCCATTTTGTGGAAGTTTGATAATTTTCCCACATATGACTGAAAAGACCTTTTTGTTTTAAAAGTTCTTCATTTGTTCCACTTTCTGCAACTTCACCATCTTTTATTACATAAATTTTATCGGCATTTTTAACTGTAGACAAACGATGAGCAATCATAATTACTGTTTTACCCTTAGATAATTGTGAAAAAGCAGCTTGAACTTTATTTTCATTATCTGGGTCGGCAAATGCAGTAGCTTCATCTAAAATAATGATTGGTGTATTTTTTAACATAACACGAGCAATTGCAATTCTTTGCTGTTCACCACCAGAAAGATACACACCTTTTTTACCTATCACTGTATTTATTCCATCAGGAAGCTTTTGTATAATATCCATACATTGAGCATTTTCAAGTGCTTGCATAACCTCTTGATATGAAGCATCAGGCTTACCAAGCTTAACATTTTCTAAAATAGATGCCTTTATAAGATGACTATTTTGGAATACAAAAGATACAGTATTCATTAAATCTTCCTTAGAAATATCTCTTACATTAACACCGCCAATTTTTACAAGTC
>CAMMLF010000191.1 GCA_946497585.1 uncultured Clostridium sp. | reverse complement strand
TTTTTACTAAAAATTCAAAAACAAAAACGGGACATTTTTACTAAAAATTCACAAAAAAATGGAAAATGATAGTAATTTTGTTGACTAAATTAGCAAAAAGTATTATAATTATAGGTACCGTTTTTTTGAAAGAAGCTTTCGAAGGGGGTATCAAAAATGAAAAGACGGTTTTATGTTTCAGTGCTAGACAACAATGAAAGAAAGGTCATTTTAACTGGAGATATGCTGCCTATTGAGATTGTGGTAGAAAAAACAGAGTACATTTCGTTTGACATACAGTCAAACAAAAAAATTGAAGAAGATAATATTCTCTAAGAGGAGAGGCAAGATGAAATCTATTTAACAGTTATAGGAAATGCTAGTAAAGCTAAAGGATTTCTAAGAGCTGTAATTGATGAAAATCACGATTTCATTATAGTTCACTGCAAATACACTTGTAAGTACGATAGCAAAAACCAAACCTTAAGAATTCTCTGTTGGAAAAATGGAACTATGATAAATCAAGAGTATCATGGTCCTATTAGAAGAATCCATATTGGCAGCATTGCAAAGGTGTCTTTCTTTGATGACACTGAGACCGTAAAATTCGACATAGACTCCTGACAAAGCAGGCCATTATGCAACTTTGCGTAAACAGTTTTAGGAGGAAAACAAATGGCAACAGAGTTATCCAAAAAACAAGGAAAAGCTGTATTAGATGCAATCGTTTATAGAATCAACGGACTAATTATTGGAGGTGAAGTTTCAAAAAGCTTTTCAAAAAATTCCAACTACTCCGATGAAGACTTATTGAACAGAGTTATATGTAAGTTAGCACGAGCTGGCTTTTCAAATGTAGAATTTGTATCAAATATAGAAGATGCAAACTGCATTGTTCAAATATTCAAAGAAGAATGTTGCGAAAGTAACAATAGCTTGTTTGATATTTGTGGAGCAATAACTTTTGTTAAAATTGATGACCAATGGGTAAACTATTTGGGCAGAAAATGGGATTTTGATAGAGTATTATTTGAAATAGAAATCTCTTATCTAGAATTCGAAATGGGCGAAGATTTTGCAAAATATTTTAACGCCAAAAATGTTTTTCTATCCTTAAGCTAAATGTTTGAAATTTTAAACATAAATAGACCACCATTACAGATGAGTGTAATGGCGGTCTATTTTTATGGTGCCAACGAAGTAGTTATCTACAACTTTTTGGCTCTCATAACGATTGATACAAAAATCAATCAATTTAAAAATATATTACAAAATTATTTAATAAAAATCAAGTAATTTTATTAAATAAAATGTATATTATATAAATTTCCAGATTAGATAGATATTTTTTTAACTCACTTTTTTGATTCTTGCCAATTTTTCTTCTTGTTTTTTAATCGATTCACCATAATATTTTTCTAATTTTCTTAAATTTTCAATAGAAAAGTCATATAGTAATTTAGGATTTCTTTCTAATTCATCTAAAAACTCTTCTCTTTTCATTTCAGTTATATAATCATTTTTTGTTTCAAATCTCATACTTTCTTGAAATTGATTTTTTCTATTATAACTTTTTTCAAATTTAGGTTGAGCTTCAATTTTTCCTTCATAATTATTTTCTGTTTGGATCTTTATAAATATCTTCCTAAAGAAATTTTTTATTCTTCCAAAAAAACTATTTTCATATTTAATTGGTAAATTACTATTCATACTTATCTCCTTAATTAATCGTCAAATCCTTGTGTAATGTCTGTTTTCCTTTGTTCTTCTAGTGAAATTTCTTTTTTAATTTCCTTTCTTTTTTCTGCCAAAGCAACAATTCTTTGGACTATAGAATTTTTTTGTTGTAACTCATCTTTTTGTGCAGTTAATGTAGTTATCTCTTGTTCTAAAGCTCGTTCTACTTCAATTTTTTCATCGTCAAATAATCTTTCTATATCTACTGGTATAGGGTTATTTATTATTTGAGAAACTATATTTTTTCTCACTTCTTCGATGTTTCCAATTCCTTGTTGTTCAATTGCTGGTATAATTTTATCATCGACATAGTCAGGATCATTTATAGTTGTCAATATTTCTCCATATCCTTCTAAAGCTGGATAAAATTCTTTACCCTGTGTTATAGAGTCAGATAAATTTCTAGATGTCTTTATTCCTCTATCTAAGAAGAAATCTTTTACCCTACCATTATATACTTGTTCTAATTCTTCTTCATTAACTTCAAGCCCTGCTGCCTCAAATATTGGTTTAACAAACAATAAATCTGCTTTTACTTCTTTCCATCCTATCAATTCACTTGGCATATGTTGATACTTTTTATCTCTTGTATTAAATTTTTTAGAATTGTCTTTAACCCATCCATCATGAACCGAAAACAAAGTATCCATAATAATTTCATTAACAAATTTATGATGTTCTGCTTTATCCTTATCAAATTGTGATTTGGAAATAGGGCGAGAATCATGCAATGGTTGAGAAATAAAGTCAATAATTCTGCTTGGAGTACCTTTATAAATAAAATCTAATAATTCAGATTTATATTCTCCTTTCTTATCTATTTTATTAAAGCCTATTGCTCTCATCATTCCTTCTGCTGCATATTCTAATGAACCTTTTGCGTAAACTTGTCCTTCAATTTCTGAAATGGTTTGCTCTGAAATAACTTTATCTGCTTCTCCCTCTGTTAGCCCATTCCATTTAATCAATGCTTCTTTTGCAACTTTATAATATGGTATTTCCATTTTTAATTTTCTCCTTATTTTATATATTTTTTAATAATATATTATTATTATATATGAAAGTTATTTTTTTTTCAATATATGTTTTATATATTTTTTAATAATATATTATTATTATATATGAAAGTTATTTTTTTCAATATATGTATAATTATTTACTCAATATATTAAACAAATACAATGCCACTTTGTTTTGTTGTGTTGTTTCCATTTCCATAAGTTTAGCCATTGCAAACATTACAATTTTATACTTTCCAAAATTTATAAATGTTGTTTTATATTCTTCATCTATACTTTTTAACATATTATCAAACTTTTCATAGTTTTCTTTAGTATTATATATAAGACCAGACCATTCACTTTTGCTCATACATATTGCTAATCTTAACTTATCTTTTATCTCCATATTATTTATCATATCTATCAAATATTTTACTTTTTCATTTTCCATATATTCAGATTACCTCCATATTAAAATCTTGTATCATTTTTATTTCTATTTGTCTTAGTTTTGCTTTCATTTGGTATAGTAACTTTCCTAGCTATATTATTTGCAATTTCATTTTCATCATCAGTAAATATTCCATTTTTATATAGGT
>CAMMLF010000190.1 GCA_946497585.1 uncultured Clostridium sp. | reverse complement strand
TCTTATAACTAAAATCATTTGTCAAATGATTTCAAAAAATAGTTTCAATTTTTTTATTTTTTGGTCCGTCCTCAAATCAAAAAGTGTGGAATTTAATTTCCACACCCACAGCAACCAAAGTTTGTAAATAATAGTAAAAATACTACTAAGAAGAGTAATATTTCCGAATTACTTCCTCCGCTTCTAAAAAGTCCGTTATTGTTACAGCAACAACTATTTAGTCCATCATTCATATAATCCTCACTTTCTAAGAAAATTATATCCTTTGCTGATTTAAAAACTTAAATTTCGCCTAAGATATATTCACTTAATCTTTTTTATATCATATAGTATGCTTTTTGATAAAAATATGTTACAATATTTGTGGTAATTTTTTATTACAAATCAATTAGAAATTTTTAATGGTTTATAGGTTCCTTATCAAAAACCTAAATATACAAAATAAAGGAAACTTCATAAAATGGTAGAACTTTTATCTCCAGTAGGAGATTTTGAATGTTTACAAGCAGCAGTACAAAATGGTGCTGATAGTGTTTATTTGGGAGGTAGCTCATTTAATGCAAGAGCTTCTGCTTCAAACTTTGATAAAGATGGTTTAAAACAATCTATTAGATATGCAAAGCTAAGGAATGTAAAAATAAATTTTGCACTTAATACTTTAATTAAAGATGATGAATTTGAGGATGCAGTAAACCATGCAAAATATGTTTATACTTTAGGTGCAGATGCCATTATTGTTCAAGACTTAGGGTTGGCAAAATACATAATCAATAATATGCCTGGAATGGACGTTCACGGCAGTACTCAAATGACAATACATAATTTACAAGGTGTTCTTGCTCTTGAAAAGCTTGGTTTTAAAAGAGTAGTGCTTTCTAGAGAACTAAGTTTGTCTGAAATAGAATATATATGTAATAACTCAAATGTTGAAATAGAAGTTTTTGCGCATGGTGCTCTTTGTATTTCTTATTCAGGCCAATGTTTATTTTCGAGTACAATAGGAGCTAGGTCTGGTAATCGAGGCAGATGTGCTCAGCCTTGCAGGCTTCCATATGAATTAATTGATGAAGAAAATAACTCATTAGACAAAGGCTATTTGCTAAGTCCAAGAGATTTATGCTCTTTGGAATATATTCCTGATTTGATTAAAGCTGGAGTTACTTCTTTTAAAATAGAAGGAAGAATGAAAACACCTGAATATGTTGCCGTTGTTACAAGTATTTATAGAAAATATATTGATTTAGCTTTAAGTGATGAAGATTACAAAATAGATAAAGAAGATATCAAAAAATTAATGCAAGTATTTAATAGAGGTGGTTTTTCTACTGGTAATTTAAATGATGAAGAAAATCTTAATTATGTATACAAAGAAAAACCTAATAATATGGGATTATATGTTGGCAACGTTTCTTCATTTAACAAAAATAAAGGTCTTATTACCTTTAAAACCTCTGAAACTCTAAGTATTGGAGATAGTATTTCACTAGAGAAAGAGTCTCATAAATACACTGTAACAGAACTTATGAAAAACAAGCAAAACATTGAAAGAGCCAATATTGGCGATTTAATTACTATTGGTCGAATGAAGGGCAATATTTCGCTTGGTGATAAGATATATAAATTAAGTAGTAAATCGTTAAGCAAGGCTGTTTCCGAGTATTACAAGTCTGAGCACAAAAAGGCTCCTCTATCTTGTGCAATTACTATAAAAAAAGGCTATCCTGTAACATTAAAAGTAAAATCTTTAGATGATGGCATTTATTCTTCTATGGAAGTTATTAAGGAAATTGATGTAACTCCTATCGATGCAATTAGTAATCCTATTTCTAAGGAAAGAATTATTGAACAACTTTCAAAAACAACGGACACCCCTTTTGAGTTTACTAAAATAGACGTAGATTTAGATGATAATACATACTTGCCTAAAATTTCAGCAATAAATAGTTTAAGAAGAGACTGTTTACAAGAATTAGAAAATTTAGCAATAAAAAAATTTGAAAGAGTTTTGCCTAATTATCAAGACACTGCTAACTTAAATATGGCGAATTCTGAAAACATGGATAAAACTTCTTCTAATATTCAAAGCACGCTATCTAACGACCCAAATGTGGCGTCTCATAATCCTAGTATTAGTTTGTTACTAAATGAATTAAACCCATCATATGACTATACCAAGCTTTTAGATGTAGACAGAATTTATATACCTTTAAAATTCTTTAACAAAAAAGATTTGACTGAATTAATAAAGAATCTGTCTGGAAAATCTGAGCTGTATGTTTATATGCCTACTATAGTAAAAGACAATTATAGAAACATTATCTACAATAGTTTAGATAAATACATTGAAGAATTTAATATAAAAGGAATTGTTGCTTCTAATTTAGCAAGTATAAATTCTTTAAAAAAGTATGTTGGAAAACTTAATCTAATTGGAAATTACACATTAAATGTATTTAATAGTCGTTCAATAATTGAACTAGCTAAATTAAATATTAACATGGTAACTTTGTCACCAGAATTAGATGAAATATCTTTAAAGACTTTATGCAGTACTTCTCCTATTCCTACTGAACTAATGGTATATGGCAAACTTCCTGTAATGAACATGGGATATTGTTTACTTGGTAGTTCAAATAAATGTTATCCAAAATGCAAAATGAGATGTAAAACATCCTCAAAATATTATATTAAAGATAGGCTTGGATATAAATTTAGAATTGTTCCAGATAATATACAAACTGTGACAACAATTTATAATAGTAAAATCACATCAATTCCATATGAAAATATATGTCCAAGTTCTGTTAGGATTAGTATTTTGGATGAAAATATAAATGAGATAAATGAAGCTATAAAAATTGTAAAAGAAGGAAAAACATTCTCTTCAAAAGATTATACTTATGGAAATTTGTATAAAAATGTGTAGATTTTACTTTTGGGACGGTCATTTTCGTAAAAAATATTAATAAAAACTAAAATCACAATATACATTCTCTCTCATTTCGCCACGCGGGTCGCTATTCGCTCCAGCTCGCACGTTGCGCTCCGCTCCTACGTCGCCTGCGCTCACTTGAAATGTTCGAGAACATATATTGTGATTTTTTTAACAACTTAATGTTTTTACGAAAAGGACCGTCCCCATCGTAAAATTATTCATTTAACAATTTTGCACTTAATATCGAAGATACTTTTCTACCTATAAAAGGCATTTTTGAATATTTTTTTCTAATATTTTCTATGCCATCTTTCAATATTTGAGCGGTAGTTACTTCTTCTTGCAATTTCTTATTTTTATTAATGCCATTTTCCTCAGCAAGTTCTAA
>CAMMLF010000189.1 GCA_946497585.1 uncultured Clostridium sp. | reverse complement strand
ATGTAAATTTTAAAAAAATATAGTATATTTTTTATTTATATGATATAATGCAATTGCAAAAATGAGAAAGATTAAGTTCTATATCATGTAAAAATATTTGTAACAAAATAAACGTAAAGATAAGACTAAAAAATGAACTTAAAACAATGAAAGGATGAAAAATTAAATGGGAAAGATTGTTTTATTAGATGACTTAACAATTAACCAAATTGCAGCAGGAGAAGTTATTGAAAGACCTGCTTCAGTAGTAAAAGAACTTGTAGAAAACTCTATAGATGCTGGGGCTAAAAACATAACAGTAGAAATAAAAAATGGTGGAATTTCATACATTAGGATTACTGATGATGGTAGTGGAATAATGCCAGATGACATGGAAATTGCTTTTGAAAGACACGCAACAAGTAAAATACGTAAAGCAGATGACTTAGATACAGTAAAATCAATGGGGTTCAGAGGCGAGGCTTTGGCTAGTATTGCAGCTATTGCTAAAGTTGAACTAGTGTCAAGAACTGAACAAAATGAAATTGGATATAAAATAGAAATTCAAGGTGGAGATATCTTAGATAAACATGAAGAAGGTTGTCAAAAAGGTACAACTATAACAGTAAAAGAGCTTTTTTATAATACACCAGTTAGATATAAATTTTTGAAAAAGGACTTTACTGAATCAGGTTACATTGAAGATACTATAACTCGAATCGCTTTGGCTAACCCAAGTGTTTCAATAAAACTTATTAACACAGGAAAAATTTCTATTCAAACTACTGGAAGTGGAAAAATAGAAGATGTTATTTATAGCATTTATGGAAAAGAAATAGCTCAAAATTTATTACCAGTTGACTATGAATATGAGGATATGAAAGTTACTGGTGTTATAGGAAAACCAGCTATTGCTCGTTCAAATAGGTCTAATCAATTGTTTTTCGTAAATAAAAGATTTATAAAAGATAAAACTTTGACAAGTGCTGCTGAGCAAGCATTTAAGGGATTGGTTACAGTTGGAAAACATGGATTTTTAGTATTAAATATAGATATGGATCCAAAGAAAGTTGACGTAAATGTTCACCCAACTAAGTTGGAAGTTAGATTTCAAGAAGAAGGAAAAGTTTTTAAAGCAATATATAATGGTATAAAACAAGCTTTGCTTAAATATGATTTGGTTCCAGCTCCAGAAAAAGATTTAGAAAATACAACACCAAATGACATACTAAAAAGCGTTAATTCTAATTTGTTTAATACAAAACCAAATTCAAGTGCTTTTAGTATGAGTGAAAAAAGCTCTAGTGTTAGTACAGAGAATTATAATAGTAAAAGTGAAGTTTCTGAGGTTAAAAATGAAGTAAGTGAGGAAAAATCAAATATACCTAAATATAGTGAATTTAAAACTACTATGAGTGGGCTAGACAGTGAAACAAGAAAAAGGTTTATAGATGAACTTACTCAGACAAAAGAACCAGAAGAAATAGGAAAGAAATTAGCTGATATGACAAAAGAACTTTTTTACAAAAAAGATGCTACTATTATGGTTGATGGTAACAGTAAATCAGAAAATGAAACTAATGAAAAATCTTCGCTTATTTCGGATAAAGATGAAGGACTAGCAGAAGAGAAAGTTGAGTATGATTTAAGCGATGAAAATCCATTAGAAAATGTCGATGAAAAGGTGGAAAACACGCCAAACGAAGCAGGCATAAGTGAAGTAGAAAATAAAGCAAGTGAAACTAATATAAGCCAAATAGAAAACAAAGCAAGTGAAACTGACAAAAACGTAGAAAGCAACCAAGTAAATGAAACTGACAAAAATGTAGAAAGCAACCAAGTAAATGAAACTGACAAAAATATAGAAAATAATGCTGAGAACAATAAAGAAAATGAAGAAACATTTGAAGAAATGTATAAAAGGTTATTTGGTAGAGACATAAATGACGCCAAAAAAGAATATGCAGAAAAACAAGCTAAAGAAGAAGAAAAATACCCAATTTCTCCAATTACTGGTGAAGAAATTTCTATGTTTGAAAAAGAGGGAATAGATAAAAATCCACAATATAAATTTATAGGTATAGCATTTAAAACATACATAATACTTACAATGGGAGATGATTTATACATATTAGATCAACATGCAGCGCATGAAAGAATTATGTATGAAAAAGTTAAAGCAAATTATTATAGTGACGGAGAAAAAGATTGTCAACTAATGTTATTACCAGATATAATTAAACTTAGTACAAGAGAAATGGGAATATTTAAAGATAATAAAGATATGTTCAATAGAGCTGGTTTTGAAGTAGAGGAATTTGGCGATAATACTGTAAAATTGACAGGTGTTCCTGAATTTTGCTTAGACTTTGATACTCAAGAAATATTTTTAGAAACATTAGATGAAATTAATACAGTAGCAAGAACTGCAAAACAAGAAATAGAAGAAAAATTCTTAGCAACAGTTGCTTGCAAAGCTGCTGTAAAGGCACATATGGCACTTTCAAAAGAAGAGGTAGATAGCTTAATGGAACAACTTTTAAGGTTACCAAATCCATTTACTTGTCCTCATGGAAGACCTACTGTTATTAAAATGTCAAAAACAGATATTGAAAAGAAATTTTCAAGAAGATAAACTTCGTGAATGTAAGTACATATAGACTTTTTTAGTATTAATATAAGAAAACTCTAGAAGATAAAACAAATGAAAGGATTTAGCAATGGAAACAGCAATAATTGCATTTATAGTAATAATGAATTTAGCCTCAATTCTGGTAATATTTAAGGCATTGAGCAATATAGAATTAAAAAATAAAATAATACTTGTTGCAATTGGAGAAATTGTAATGTATGTTATACTTTATATAGTATATAGCATAAGTTCAGCAGGTGCTAACGAACTTGTAGTTAATAGTTCTAGACAAATAATATTATTTACACTTTTACCAATAAATATAGTTTGTTTAGAATTCCCTTTAATGTTAACACTTAAAAAATTGCAACAGGGAGATATAGATGATAGTCAATTTAAAAAGAGAATGACTATATGCTTGATTGTATGTATAATTGTTCTGGTACTAGAATTTGTTTACATAAAAGACATACAAGCTGGTATTAGTAATTTTGCTGCAAATTTAAGTAAATAGTTACAATTCACAGTTGATTTTTTTCAAAAGCTACAATATATATTCCAGAGCTTTTAGCGAGCGGAGCTGACTGAGGGCGCGATAAACTAGTGTCTTTATCGTAGAAGCGCAGTCGGAGCGTGCGAGCGCTGAGCGTAAGCGAACCGCGAAGTAAATGCGGAGGAATGTATATTGGAGCTTGAGTAATAAAAATTAAGCTGTGAATTGTAACAAAAATATTAAATACGAGGTAAGAA
>CAMMLF010000188.1 GCA_946497585.1 uncultured Clostridium sp. | reverse complement strand
ATTAAATCTTCCTTTGCTTCTTTAGCAATCTTGTCTGCTGTTTCTTTTATTTCTTCATCTATATTTTCTTTATATTCGCTCAACACTTTTAAAATAGAATCATTCAAATCAGCTATTGAAATTTTATTCGACATTTGAAATCTTCCTTTCACAAATTAATATTAATTCATCTAAATCTGGTGTTTTTGTTCTAATAACAGAATAACGTATACCCATGTAGATTAATTCCTCTTCACCTTTATATTCTAAAGAACTTATTCTTAAAGCTAAAGATGGCTTAAATCCTTGAATGCTAGCTTCATAAAATTCTTTTAAATATACATCTTCTACCGAAATTATAGGTATTAATCTTCTCACTTCTTCATCTGCAACTCCAAATTCATTAGATGGTTTTATACTTACAAGATAACATTCTAAACTAATCATTGTTATTCTCCTTATAGTCAGTTGACAAGCTTAAATTACAACAAAGAGAATTATATGCTTTTAAAGAATACTCTTTTTGTTTTATATCTGTATTTCCAAAATTACCCTTTACAAACATAACAATAGCCGAAATTATTAAAGGATTTTCAGTATCTACTCTAATTCCTTGTCTTTCAATATCTTTTATAGCTGATTTTATATTTAATTTAATTTCATCATCTTTAATAATAGATTCTTCCGAAATACTTAATGATAATTTAACTAACTTTAATAACTTTTCCATATAATTCTCCTTCTATCTTTTATACACTAGGAACTGTTATTTTTTCAGTAGGTGTATATTGTCCATAAGCAAAAGCTCCTGGTTTTGGCTTTCCGTCAAATACGCCATAGCCACCATAAGTGACTTTTCTTCCCTTAATAGTTTTTTCTTTATCAACTCTTACAGGTGTAACTTCATTTAGTATATATTTTCTACAATTTCCAACTATAATATCATTATTTTTTAAGTATGGATCTACTTCTATAGTAACTAATTTTGTTGCTGATAATCCTTGCAAGAAAGGATAATTTCCATTATTATCTTTATATCCAACTATAGTAATATTTACATTTGTAGAAATATATGCTTTAGCACCAATTCTTTCTTCTTCATCTAACGATTTATATGTATCAATTATACAATCTATTGGACTATCACCAGTCTTTATTGCAGTTGCTCCTTTTGTTATTCCAGTAGGCTTATTAGCTCCATCTCCATAAATAATAGCATTTACTAAAGCTCTACCCATTTTATTTGCTAGTTCTTCTTCAATAAAAGATATAAAACTTTCTACAGCCATTTCCTCTAACTTCCACGTAATAACTATATCTTTTGCTAACTCCCATCCGGTTAATTGAAGATTCTTATATTCCATTCCTTCATTTTTTGTTTCTGTTGTTTCTGTATACCATTCTGCATCATCTGATTCAAATAAATATGGTAAATCTATATTTCCTGAAACTTGTAATTTTCTTACGTCTCTATAAATTGGAGATTGTTTTTCTATTAGCTCCATCAATTCTTCTCTTACTGTTGAAGGAATGAATAAGCCACCATTATTTATTCCTTGTGTATCTGCATCTGAAGCAACAAATGTAGTATCTGTTGTTGTTATTGCATCTCCTAACGCTCTTTTTTCTTCTTCTGTTAATTTGTCATCAGAAAATCCCATAGTTTTTTTAGCCCATGCACTTCTATATTCTTTACTTGCTAAAATTTCAGCTCTTGTCATTTTCCTTTCCTCACCTTCTTCTTTCTTTATAATTTTTACTTCATCTAAATTTACTTTTCTTTTTTCTAGTCTTTCAATTGCTCCGTTTAATAAACTTCTTTCGTCTACATCATCATCTTCCTCAATATCTGTTTTTTCTAGCTCTTCAACTTCTTTTCTAATTTCTTCTAGTTCTTCATCTTTTGCATTTTTAAATCTTTTTATTAATTCAGCTTTTTTTTGTTCAAATTCTTTTCTTTTCATTCTTTTACCTCCTAAAATATATCAGTTATACCACCGATTTATATAAAACTCTATTTACTTTTACCAGCAAAAAAGAAGTAGTTATACCACCACTTCTAATTCGAGTTTATAAACTTAATAATTGTATTTCCAACTCTAATCTTTCTCTTTTTCTTCTAAAATATTTTTCCTTTTCTACTTTATATTCATCTTCACTTTTATTTCTAGTATAGATTTCTGTCTGTTCATATGCTGGAAAATCTACTACAGATACGTCATATAGTTTTGAGATTCTTAAAATTGTTCTCGTATCGGTTTCATAATCCCAACTTCTTTCTGCGACAATAAATCCAAAACTCATTTTATCCAATAATCCCTCTTTAATCATTTTATATATATCTCTATTATTTGTAGTATCAATTAACTTAGCTCTAACTTTCAATCCATGATCATCTATCGTAAGTTCTAAACTCTTATTTCTTGTCCTAGCTAATATAAAAACTGAATCTTCATGATTGTATTTTAAGACACAATCTTTCATATCAGTACCATTAAATGCATTTCTATCTATTATTTCTTTACACCAACCCAAATCAGTAATCTGATTAAAAACAACAGCATATCCTTCAATTATCATCTCATTTTCATCAGAATTTTCAGTTGTTTTTACTTCTGCCAATCTATATTCTTTATTTACATTTTTCAACTTAATCACCCCCTTGATAATTATCCGCAATATCTGTATTTATAACATTTAAAGTTTGCAATCTTTTGTTTCCTTCTTCGCCACCAATTGCTGGTAAATCTAATATTTCTCTTCCTTCATCTACTTTTATTAATCCTAATACTCCAACTTCTTTTAAAAGATTGATTTTGGTTTCTGTTTTAGCGTATTTTATTCTATTAATATTAAAAACTATTTTATGACCTTTTTTTACTGACTCTTCATTAAATATTGTACTTGTAAAGGCTTGTTCCATTTGAATAGCCAATGGCTCTATTACAGCTTCATAAAAAGCATTCCATTCTTCATCAGTAAAACTACTTTCTATTATGTTTTCAGATATTCTAAAATATCTATATATATTATTATTAACTTGTTCAAGTTGATCTTTGTCTAGTATAACAGGATTCAAGTTTAATTCTTTAAAATCCAACCTAGAATCTAAACTTCCTATTGACGATTCACTTTCCAAAATATCCTTTATAAAATTATCTCTCATACTTTTTAAATCTTTTTCTTTCAATAAACTAGATGGTGCTTTCAAAATTCCTCTTAATGATGCACTTATTTTTATTGCATTTTTAATTCCATCATCAGCAACAACCTGAGTCTCTAAAGAATTTTTTAAAATTTTATTAGAATCACCATAAAAATCATGTTTGTTATAAAATCTTCTTAAATGAATAACATATTTATATTCCATATAATATACATTTCC
>CAMMLF010000187.1 GCA_946497585.1 uncultured Clostridium sp. | reverse complement strand
TAAGAACAGCAGACTCTGGATACTTAACAAGAAGATTAGTTGATGTATCACAAGACTTAATAATTAGAGAAGACGACTGTGGTACTGAAGAAGGACTAGAAGTATATGCAATAAAAGATGGAAATCAAGTAATTGAAGGTCTGCAAGAAAGATTAGTAGGAAGATACCCATTAAAAGAAATAAGAGATCCAAAAACACAAAAAGTACTAGCTACTCCAGATGGACTTATAACAGAAAAACAAGCAAAAGCAATAGTTGATGCTGGAATAGAAAGAGTAAAAGTACGTTCTCCATTAAACTGTAAAACAAAACACGGAATATGTGCTAAATGTTATGGCATGAGCTTAGCAACACGTGAAAAAATAACAATTGGTGAAGCAGTAGGAACAATAGCAGCACAATCAATTGGTGAACCAGGTACACAGCTTACAATGAGAACTATTCACTCTGGCGGTGTTGCAGGTGTTGCAGATATCACACAAGGTCTTCCTAGAGTTGAGGAGCTATTTGAAGCTCGTAAACCAAAGGGATTAGCAATAATCTCAGAAATAGAAGGTACAATCAAAATTTCAGAAGTCAAAAAGAAGAAAGAAGTTACAGTTGTATCTGATGACAATGCAAAAACTTACTCAATACCATTTGGTGCTAAGTTATGTGTTGCAGAAGGCGACCATATAGAAGTTGGTGATCCAATTACTGAAGGTTCAATTAACCCTAACGAAATTTTAGCAATAAAAGGACCAGAAGGAGTTCATGAATACTTAGTACAAGAAATTCAAAAGGTATATAGAAACCAAGGTGTTGATATTAACGACAAACACATCGAAGTTATAGCAAGACAAATGCTTAAGAAAGTTAGAGTGGAAGATAACGGTGATAGTAACTTACTTCCAGGTTCTCTAGTAGATATAAACGAATTAGAAGAAATCAACAAAGAACTAGAAGCAGAAGGCAAGAGACCAGCGGAAGGTAAGAGAATATTACTTGGTATAACAAAAGCAGCTCTAGCAACAGACAGTTTCTTATCAGCAGCATCATTCCAAGAAACAACTAAGGTATTAACAGAAGCAGCAATCAAAGGAAAGACTGATGAGCTAATAGGACTAAAAGAAAACGTAATAATTGGTAAACTAATACCAGCAGGAACTGGTATGGCAAGATACCAAAACACACACATAAACACAGAAGAGACTGAATCAGGAGCTGATAGAAAAAGCATAAAAGAAATGGAACAAGAAAAAATCAAGCCAAGAAAAGAACAATCTATGTGGATATAATTTAAAATAGCAGACTGTAAAAGGTCTGCTATTTTACTTTTGGTCCGTCCCCATCGTAAAATATTTTACGAAAAGGACCGTCCCAAACGTAAAATCCGGTTTGACAAATCCCTCAAAATCTAGTACAATATAAATTGTATTATTGTATAAATCAATATAACAATAATTCAGAAAATGGGGAGAAAAATGCCGAATAACAATTCAAAAAATTGGGACTCGCTAATATCAAGAACAAAAATATATTTAATAATAATAGCCTTACTTATAGTATGCATATGTGTACTAAATTACAGGCTTATAATACCGGGCATAATCGTATATGCCTTAATAATATGGTATACAATGTGGACAAACAAAAAAAGAAAGGCAGAACTTTCAGAACAACTAAAAGACTTAACACTTAATGTAAACACTACTGCAAAAACCACATTAATAAATTCACCATTTCCATTAGCCATTGTAGAAACTAATGGTAATGTTATATGGAAAAGTGAAAAATTTGTTACCGAGTTTGAAAACTTAGATATCAATATGAATGAATACTTATCTGAAATAGTTAGAAGTATAAAACTTACTATAGAAAATTCAGATGAGGGCAAACAAGAAAAAGTTAGAGGAACAATTGACACAAATATAAAAATAGAAAACAAAGTGTACAATGTTCTTGGCTCATATGTTAAATCGCATAAAATGCATCAAAAAGAACAAGAGTACACAACAATACTTTACTTCATAGATGAAACATATCTAAAAAAACTAGAGCAAGAGCAAAAAGATTCAGATATTTGCATTGGTATTATTATGATAGACAACTATGAAGAAATCAGCCAAAGAATTTCAAGTGAAATTAAGCCACAATTAATAGCAAAAATGGAAAAATACATTTATGATTGGGCTGCAAAATACAATAGTTTAATAGTAAAATCAGACAGAGACACATTTTTCTGTATAATGGAACAAAAATATTTAAAAGTAGCAGAAGCAGATAAATTCAACATATTAGATGAGGTTAAAGACATAGATGTACCAGACATAACTCAACCTACTCTAAGCATTGGCTTTTCAGATGACGGAGATAATAATGCAGAAAAAGCAGAATCAGCTAGAACAGTTATTGATATTGCATTAGGTAGAGGCGGAGACCAAGCCATTGTTAAAATGGATGGTAGATACCAATTCTTTGGTGGAAGAACTCAAGAAGTTGAAAAAAGGACCAAAGTTAAAGCTAGAATTGTATCACATGCATTAAAAGAGCTTATAAGTGAAGCAGATAATGTAATACTTATGGGTCACAGTAATGGGGATATGGACTCTATTGGCTCAAGCTTAGGTCTATATAGATTAACTAAAACACTAGGCAAAGAAGCAAAAATTGTTAATGAAACAACTGGTATTGGCCTAGATAATTTCTTAACAGAGGCTAAGAAAACAGAAGAATATGCAGATTGCTTTATAACTAAACAAGAAGCCTTAGATAGTGTTAAACAAAATACACTTTTAATAGTTACAGACACTCACAAAAAGAGCTATGTAGAAGTACCAGAGCTTTTAGAAAAAGTAAATAAAATAGTGGTAGTAGACCACCATAGAAGAAGTACAGATTATATTGAAAACGCTATACTTACATTCCATGAGGTATATGCATCATCAGCATCTGAACTTGTTACAGAAATATTAGAATATTCTCAACTAGATATAGAATTAACTCAAATTGAAGTAGAAGCTTTATATGCAGGTATAATGCTAGACACCAAAAACTTTACATTTAAAACAGGTGTTAGAACATTTGAAGCAGCAGCATATCTTAGAAAATGCGGTGTAGATATTATAAAAGTAAAAAAATGGTTCCAAAGCGACCTTCATACTTACCAAATAATATCTGACATAGTATCAAGATCTGAAATAGTAAATGACTCAATTGCTATATCTACTTACGAAAATGATGATGAAAATGCCAATATAATAGCGGCAAAAGCAGCAGACGAACTACTTACAATAGGGGGGATAACTGCATCATTTGTACTTGGTAAAACGGGAGATAAAATATATATTTCAGGTAGATCAATTGGTGGAATAAATGTTCAACTTATACTTGAAAAATTAGGTGGCGGTGGACATATAACACTAGCCGGAGCCCAACTTGAAAAAATCAGTATGGAAGATGCAAAACAAGAATTAATTAA
>CAMMLF010000186.1 GCA_946497585.1 uncultured Clostridium sp. | reverse complement strand
GTTCCTAAGGATTATGATGTGGATCTGCATAGGAAAACCCCATTTGAACATTTTGGGGCAGATGTAGATTCATCTTTCATGGCAAGTTTTACTGACTTTTATAATAAGATATTAAATGATAAATTACAAAACGCTGAAACTATTGAAAAATCTGATGGAAAATATGAAATGATAATAAATGATAATTCTATAATAGATTTATGTGCTTGGGATAATTTAGAAAATGTTATATATAATGTGGAAACAATTAAACAAGAACTAAATTTAGATAATGAATTATTACCTAGAAATTTGATAACTAGAAAATGTTATTTTTTTAATGTAGGTGTTACATTTGATATAAATGATTTTGATAGGGCTTATGATGTATGGAATTGTAATGGGAATGCTTGTAAGTCAGATATTATCAATGGATTATCATGTGAAAATTATGGAGTTAATTTTAATAAAAATATGACTAGGGATTATATAAAGCAATATGTTGAAGAAGGTTGTAATAATACTTATGGTTATATAGTAGTAAAAAATATTGAATTGCCTCAAGAAGAATGGAATGAAATAGATGAAGAGTTAGTAAAAAATTACGGATATGATGATTTAGAAGATGCAAGAGAAAATGGGTTTATCCCATTTGATTTTGAACAGTTTGAAGAAAGTTGTAGTTATTATGAACAACCTAGCGAAAGCTATCTAAAGACTGGAAACTATTTTTTAATTAATAAAATAAATATTTATGACCAAAAGACTGCATTAGAAAAAAATTATAATGCTGTATCCAAAATGTTGAATGAATTATATGATGAAAAAATAGGGCTTGAGCAAGAAATTTAAACAATATAATCATTTTGCATAATGATTTATTAAATATCTATGGTATAATTATCTAAACGACAAATAGTAATTTATGGAGATGATTGGAGTTGATATTATGGCGAATGAAAGTAAAAAAGATTTCAATGCTATGATGAAAAATAATAAGGATATGCCTAAAATACAAATAGTTGAAGATGAAAAAACAATTAAAAAGTATGGTGGAACTAAAATGTTTTTTGCACCACCAATTTATTATGATGAGTTAATGAAGAAAGTACCAAAAGGGAAATTGATAACCGTTAGTCAAATGAGAGAATATTTAGCAAAACAAAACAATGCAGATTTTACTGATCCAATGACAGCAGGAATATTTGTAAATATAGTTGCTTGGGCAAGTTATCAAAGAGATGAAGATATTACACCATATTGGAGAACTTTAAAATCTGATGGAGAATTAAATATTAAGTATCCTGAAGCAATAGAATTACAAAAAAGATTACTTGAAGAAGAAGGACACACAATTATTGTAAAAGGAACAAAAAATATAAAATATTATGTTAAAGATTTTGAAAATAGTTTAATAGAATTATAATTCAAATTTAATAAGTTTCGGAGGTATATCTATGATTAAGTCGAATATAAAAAAAGAGTTTGATTGTGATAAAAATAAATTGTGGGATATTATTACTGATAATGCCAATTTTACTTGGCGAAGTGACTTATCAAAAATAGTTATTGTTGATGAGAAACATTTTATAGAATATACTAAAAATAATTTTCCTACTTATTTTACCATAACATCAAAAATAAAATTGAAAGAATATAAATTTGATTTGGAAAATAACAATTTAAAAGGAAAATGGATTGGTATTTTTAAAGAACTTCCAAATGGTAACATTGAATTAGATTTTACCGAAGAAATAGAAGTAAATAATTTAATTATGAAACTATTAGCAAAACCTTATTTAAAAAGTCAACAGAAAAGATATATGGAAGATTTAGAAAAAGAGTTAAATAAATAGTAATTTGAAAGTTGGTTTAAAATGAAAAAATTTGTAAGAAAAAACACTTTGTTTTCATTATGTGGATTAAATTGTTATCTTTGTCCAATGTATAATGATAAATATTGTCCTGGTTGTGGTGGAGGAAAAGGCAATCAATTATGCTCCATTGCAAAATGTAGTATGGAAACAAAGTTATATGAGTATTGCTATGAGTGTAAAAGTTTTCCTTGTAAAAAGTATGAGGGTATAGATGAATATGATTCTTTCATTACTCACAAGAATAGATATAAAGATATTGAACTTGCTAAAAAGATTGGAATAGAGAAATATAATGATGTTTTAAAGGAAAAAAGAAAATATTTGAAGATTCTTTTAGAAAACTTTAATAATGGAAGAAAGAAAACATTTTTTTATCTTGTTATTAACTTGTTAGAGTTGAAAGATATAGAAAATATCATGAGTCAACTAAAAAGAAAAGATGTTATCAAAATAGATTTGAACGAGAGAAGTGAAATTACTATCAAAATGTTTCAAGAAGTTGCGGTTCAGAAAAATATAGAATTAAAGTTAAGAAGAAAAAGCAAACAATTAAAAAAATAAATTACAATTTGTAAGGAGGATTTAATTATGGGGTTATTTGACAAATTAAAAAGGAAAGAGGAAACAAGAGAAAATAATAATAAAGAAACAAATGCACAAGGTTGGGATGCAATAACTAATGAATGTGAAAGAGTATATCCTAACCAGAAAAATCCAAAACATTATGGAACTCTTGTAAGTTATAGATTAGGAGGTAATGATCCATTAGATGGAATAAGTGTATATGATGGTGGAGATTATTGGCATTTTGTAACCTATGGTTTATCAGAATTATATGATAAAGAAAGTGATATAGAAGAAATAAGTGGTTATGGTATGGAATTTACTTTTAAACTAAAAAAAGATAACTACGAAAATGAAGAAAATGAAATACAATGTGTCTGTGGAATATTACAATCTATTGCAAGAATAACTTTTACAAAAGGAGAATTATTTAATGTATATGAGTATTTATATACTGGGCAGACTACTGGAATAGATAGTAAACAAAAATCTAACATTACAGGATTTATTACTGTACCAGATGACAAATTTAAGGAAATAAATACTCCAAATGGTAAGGTATGTTTTGTGGAATTTGTTGGTGTTACAGATAATGAATTAAAAGCAATTCACAATAAAGAAATTAGAGTGAAAGAGTTATATGAAAAAATTGGAACAGATATAACTAATTATAATAGACAATCTGTTATATAAATTACAATTTATCAATTAGATTAGATCAACTTAATACAGTTGGTTTTTTTGTGTTCAAAAAAGGGGGGTGAAAATAAAATGAATATTAAAAATTGGAATATAGAGGAATTAACTGGTTATAAGCCAATTACTACTTTTTATCAAGATTTTAGTATTGCAGATAACTTTGGAGTTGAAGCAATTAAAGATACTTATAATAGAGTATTTAAAGAGTGGAAAGATGATTATAAATATTTAACTGAATTAGTAATGGTGCTAAATTGGAAAATATGGGAACATAACAAGACTAATTCACAATACGCAAATCTTTATAATGATTTATGGCTGAAAACCGATGAATATGCTTTAGACCATTTAGAAGATGATGAAC
>CAMMLF010000185.1 GCA_946497585.1 uncultured Clostridium sp. | reverse complement strand
AATTATTAGCACTTGCAAATTCTTTTGACTTCTGCACTGCTCCTCCTGTTTCTACCTTCATATCATTACTATTTGACCATCCTATATAATTATATACATTTTTTCCCTGCTTAACTACTACATCATCTGTTATTCCAGAAGTCCAATTTCTTGCACTAGTTGTTCCTGCCTCATATCTTCCTACATAAAACCCATTATACTCTAACATAAATGTAATGCTTTACATTTGTGTTAGAATGTAAAGTTAAAAGAAATGTAAAGTTAAATTTAAAAATGATTGAAATAACTGAGTTTTAAAAATTCTAACTTTACATTTCTAATTTGACTTTGGCTTAGTAACCTCTTAAAATTAATAGTGAAGATATAACAATATCTTACATTTTTTTAGGAGGGATTATCATGTGTATTAATTTGGCACAACAAAAATTAAAAATTGATAATGTAAATAGTTCTAAATTACATTACCAATTAATACTAAAGAAATATTTTAATTACTTGATTTCAAAAAAACTTACTGAACATACAATTCTGGTTTCGAAATCCGAGATAAAGAAGTTTCTAGAATACTTAATAAAAGTTAACGTTAAGCGACTATCTAAGATTACAAATGAAAATATTTTTAATTACATTTCTACTTTAAATAAGTATAAAGCTAATACTAAAAGTAGTAAAGTTTCTAAAATTAGACTTTTTTTAAAATTTGCTTATGTTTATGGCTTTACAACTTTTGATTTTTCTTCTGTTGTACCTAAAGTAAAAATTAATCATAATTCTGTTGTTCACCATACTATCTGGAATTCAGAAGAAATTATTAAAATATTTAAAGCAATTAATACCAATACTAATGTAGGAAAAAGAGATTATGCAATATTAATGCTCATATCCCATCTGGGGTTAAGACTTTCTGATGTAAAAAATCTTAAATTTGAAAATATTAATTGGAAGATGAATGTTATTAATATAAATCAAAGTAAAACTCAAAAATTTGTATCACTTCCACTAACAAATGATGTTGGAAACTCATTAATTGATTATATAAAAAATGGGCGTCCTAATGTTAATACTAAATATATTTTTTTAACAGATAATGGCAACCCTTTTGGCAGTAGAGATAATATATCTGTTTCCTTTAAAAAATATCTAAAACTTGCAGGTATTGATATTTCAGATAAAAAATATATTGGAGTATATACATTAAGACATTCTCTAGCAACTACATTATTACAAAAAAGGACTCCATTGTCAACAATTTCTTCAATTTTAGGTCACACTGATATTAATAATACAGCCATTTATCTTAAAGTTGATGTTACATCTCTTAGAGAATGTTGCTTAGATTTGGAGGTGTAACTTATGGCAAATAAATATATTTTTAATAGTCCTTTTAAATCTGACATTCAAAAATTTTTGGATTTAAAACATTCTTTAGGATATAAATACGCTTTGGAGGAAATATTGCTTTCTCAGTTTGATAAGATGTGTATTTTTAAATATCCAAAAGAAAAGGTTTTAACACAAATTATTGCAATGGATTGGGCTACTGCTAGAAAAAATGAATCTAATTCTTCTATAGGAAATAGAATTGTAACTATTAGAGAATTTGCTAAATATTTGAATAATACGGGTAAATATGCTTTTGTAATTCCTACTACATATATTCCTAAAAAGAAAAAATATCAATCATATATTTATACTAATTTTGAATTACAAAGAATTTTTGACGTTATTGATAATAAAAAATTTAATTGTCGTTATAAAAATTGTTACATTGTTTATCCTGTACTTTTTAGAATATTGTATTGTTGTGGATTACGAATTTCAGAAGCACTACATCTTAAAGTTAAAGATGTAGATTTACAAAATGGCATTATTTATGTTTATGAATCCAAAAACAATACTGATAGATTAGTACCTATTTCAGAAGAATTAAAAAATATTTGTATTAAATATTTCAATAAACTACATTTATCTTCAGCTAGAAATGACTTTTTCTTTTTCACAAAAGATTCTCAAACTCAAATAGGTCAATCTGCTATTCATACTTCTTTTAGAAAAATTTTAGCTTTGGCAGGTATTGAAAAATCTAAACTAAATAATCCAAGGATACATGATTTTAGACATACTTTTGCTATTAACTGCTTAAAAAAGTTTATTAGCGAAAATAAAGATCTAAATGCATATTTGCCAATTTTAAAAACATATATGGGACATTCCAAATTTAAAAGTACAGAATATTATTTGAAACTTACAAATGATATGTTTCCGGATATTTTACTAAGGTTTAATTCATATATTGAAGATGCAATTCCTGATATAGGTGGTGAATGTTATGAAAAATAAATTATCGTACTATCTTCAAGCATACCTTAATGAATACCTACCTATACAAAGGAATTTTAGTAACCATACAGTATCATCATATAAATATACTTTTAATGCCTTTCTTAAATTTTGTATATCTGTCAAAAATATAAACATAAAGAATATTTCTTTAGATACTTTTAATAAAGATATAATAATTGAGTTTCTAGATTATTTAGAGTATAAGAAAAATAATTCTATTTCAACAAGAAATAATCGACTAAAAAATATAAAAGCTTTTTTAAAATTTGTATACCCAAATGAGTCTACTAGAATTTTACAATTTCAAAATATTTTTGATATTCCACTTAAAAAAATATCAGAAAAGCCAATGGAATATATGACTGTTGAAGTTCTTAAATTACTATTAAAACAACCTGATTTAGACACAGTTATTGGTAGGCGTGATTTAACTATACTTGCTACTCTTTATGATACAGGAGCAAGAGTCTCTGAACTCATCAATCTTAAAGTTAGAGATATTAGATTTGATACTAATTCTACAACTGTAAAACTCACGGGTAAAGGTAATAAAACTAGAATTGTTCCAATTATAGGAAATACTTCAAACTTAATAAAGCAATATTTTTTAGAACATAATTTAAATGATAAATATGATGAATACATATTTGTTAATAAATCTAATTATCCTTTAACTAAAGTTGGAATTAAATATATTATTGAAAAATACAGAAGTATGGCAGAAAAAGAATCTCCTATCATTCCAAAGAATATTTTTCCACATATGTTTAGGCATTCAAAAGCTATGCATCTATTAGAAGCTGGTGTAAATTATGTATATATTAGAGATTTTCTTGGTCATAGCAATATAAAAACTACTGAAATTTATGCAAGAATCAGTATTGAGCAAAAGAAAAAGGTATTGGATTCAGTATATTCTGAAAGTGTACCTATAAACGAAATTTGTTCATGGAATAAGGATAAAGATTTATTAACATATTTAATGGAATTATAAGAAAAGAAATGTAAAGTTAGAATTTTTAAAACTCAGTTATTTCAATCATTTTTAAATTCAACTTTACATTTCTTTTAACTTTACATTCTAACACACTAGCTCTCATTGCATTATATTCACTTTCTTCATTTGTATATCCATCTTTATATGGTTCT
>CAMMLF010000184.1 GCA_946497585.1 uncultured Clostridium sp. | reverse complement strand
ATTCATCTACTTCGCTTAAGTTTTCGCTACACTCAAGAATCTTATTCGATGTAACTTTGTATGTAACTTGATTTTCATTCACTGTGTATTTTATCTCATCACCTATTTGGAGTTCCTTTAGATTAGCAAAATAATTATTAGCTTCGCCAACATTATATGCTTTTAAAGCAATTGTTCCGCTTAAAATATTTGAATTAGAATAATGACCCACATTATTGCTTATTACGGCATCACTTGTTCCTTCTGCAATATTAGCCTCAAGATTAAGTTTCTCAATTTCAATTTGCCAGTTAGTTACTTGTGATACAGGCAAATCTGCTACTTCATTAGAATTTGTTTGATCAAGATTTTGTTCATTTGCACTAACTATATTTGTTCTTGCTATGGGAAGTTCATTATTAACGCCACTCTCACCACTTGGCATTATATATGAATACTCTTGATTGGTATTTTGATTTGTAATTAGTCTTATGATGAATACAATGAGTATAAATATAATTAAAGACACAAAAAATGATATAATGTTTAGATTTCTTTTATTAAAATTAATTTTCATGAAAACATTATATCATCTTTGGTAATTTATGTAAATAGCTTTTGTTTATTTTACACTTTTTTATTTATATCACAATAAAATTCAACACCATTTTCTAGGTTTCTTACACCATATTCATTATTATAATTATTCATAATAGCTTTAACCAAAGCGAGACCAATGCCTGTTCCTCCTTGATTTCTATTTCTTGAAGAGTCTACTTTGTAAAATCTTCCCCATATTTTATTTATATTTTCTTTAGGAATATTTTCGCCAGTATTATAAACATATAATCTGATTTTATCTTTTTTGTTCTCTGTTCTAATAATTATTTTCTTTTCGCCATTTTTTTCTTCAGCATGTTTCATAGCATTTGATAAATAATTGTTCACTACTTGTTCTATATATTCTTGGTCTGCAAATACTTTTACCTTTTTCTTTTCATCAAATTCTACTTTTATATTATTTTCTTTTATCACAACTGTATTTCGTCTTAAATCTTCTTTTATTAGTTCTGTTAAATCAAATTCTGTATCGTTGAATTTTCTTTCTTGGTATTCTAGTTTCATTAATTCTAGCAATCTTTTTACCATCTCATCCATTTTATTAGACTCATCTAGTATAACCTCTGCATAGAATTTTCTTGATTCCTCATCAGAATTTACATTTTCTATCAAGCCCTCTGCATAGCCCTGTATAAGCGCTATTGGAGTTTTTAATTCATGCGATACGTCTGATATAAATTGTTTTCTCATTTCGTCTATTTTAGATTTTTCTTCTATATTTTGCTCTAGTTTTGTATTATTGCTTCTAAGTCTTCCTATTGTAAGTTCTAGTTTATCTGACATTTCATTTATATTTCTGCCCAACATATTTATTTCGTCCTCTGTATCAGATATTCTATATCTTTGACTAAAGTCTAAGTTTGCCATTCTTTTTGTTATACTATTTAATTGCAAAATAGGTCTAGTAAATTTATTCGCTATAATAGAGGCAATTACAGCAGCAATTATTATCATTAATACACCTATTATAAGAAGTAAATCATTTGATATTCTTACAGTTTCCTTTATTGGCTGAACTTGTATTTTTATATAATTTATATATCCATTATCCAAATCAGCTCGTAAAAGTAAATATTGATTATTTTTGCTTTCTTCTACTCTTTGTACTAATATATTTTTTTGAGAATATACTAGATTACTTCTTATATTATATACAGAATTTAATATGTTAACGCTATCTATTATTTCTTGATTACTGCAATATACAACGTTAAAACTATCATCTAATATTAATATATCAATATTGTTAGTTCTTTCCTGTTCTCTTAGTTTGTCATTTATGCTATATGTATATATTCCATTATAGTAACTATTAATAGCCTCGCTTATATGTATTGCTGTAGTTGTTTTAGAATACAAATAAAATGTTTCTAATACTACATTGTTAATTATTATTAGAGTAAATATAATTAACACTATGCTAATACATAGTGTTCCAAATAGTCTGAATCTTATTGATTTAAAAGTATTATTTAACTTCAAACTTATACCCAACTCCTCTGATTGTTTTGATATATTTGCCTTTTTTGCCTAGTTTATGCCTAATCTTTTTTATGTGACTGTCTATAGTTCTAGAATCTCCATAATAGTCATAATTCCATACATTATTTAATATTTTGTCTCTTGATAAAGCTACATTTTCGTTATCTAGCAAATATTTTAGTAATTCGTATTCTCTTAAACTTAATTCTATTGGCTTGCCATCAACTGTTACAGTTCTTCCTTCTGTGTTTATTTCTATTCCGCCATAATTCTTATTTTCTTTTTGCTTGTCCTCTGTTCTATTTAAAATTGCCTTAATTCTTGCTACTAATATTTTAGGACTAAATGGTTTTGAAACATATTCATCAACACCTAATTCAAATCCAAATAACTCGTCTTGCTCTTCTCCTCTTGCTGTAAGCATTATAACTGGAACTTTTGATTCTTGTCTTATTTGTCTTAGTACAGACCAACCATCAAGTTTTGGCATCATAACATCTAATAATATTAAATTTATTTTTTCTTTATTTTCGCTAAATATTTTAATTGCCTCTTCTCCATCGCCCGCTTCGAATACAGTACAATCTTCTTTTTGCAAAAAGTCTTTTACTAATTTTCTCATTCTAAATTCATCATCTACAACTAGTATAGTAACGCCTTCCATTTGAACCTTCTTTCTCTTTACAAATCACAACAATAAGAAATATTCTAACTTAAGTTCAAATACAATTACAAAAATATTTTGCTGTGACTTGTGATTTTTAATTTTTTTATATGATAATTGTACTACAACATTATGTCTATTATGTGAATTTTTGCTAACTATTAAGAATTTTTCTTACTTTCTATTTTATCTTTGATTTTAACTGGCTTTATATGTTTTTCTTGATTATTATTTTTCTCTAATTGCATTTGGTTTTCATTATTTAGTTGAGCTTTTGTTTTTGTTATTACATTTCCTTCTACATCTGACTTTATATATATGTTTTGTCCCGGATAAGCAAGTTTAATTCCTTGTGTTTCTAGTATATTTAGCAATGTAAGATTAATTTTATTACAAAAATCTTGGTACTCTCCATAAGCAGTAATATTTGTTTCTAAATAAATATTAATATTTATGCCGTCATCTTTGATCTCGTTAAAATGTACACTTACTGAATTTTTTATAATATCTTTGTTATATCTTAAAATAAATCTAATTCTGTTTAATGCTTTTTCAACTGTTACTTCTTCTGTTTCAAGAGGAAGTTTTAGATTTGCTTTATATATTCTTTTCTTAATAACACCCCAGTTAACTATGTTTTGTGAACTTATTGCAGAATTTTGTAGAGTAATTATTGTATCCTCTGTTGTTCTTAATTTTGTACTTCTAAAACTTATATTTTCTACTGTTCCAGATACATTGCCAATTTCTACCCAATCTCCTATTGCAAATGGTTTGTCCCA
>CAMMLF010000183.1 GCA_946497585.1 uncultured Clostridium sp. | reverse complement strand
GCACGTTACGCTCCGCTCCTACGTCGCCTACGCTCACTTGAAATGTTCGAGAACATATATTGAGATTTTTCAATAACTTGCTTTTTTTCAAAAAAGGACCGTCCCAAACTGAAAAATCCATAAAAAAATGTAATAAAATGGTTGAACTTGGGCAAAAATAATGCTATAATAAATATTGCTTAAAAACGGGGAAGTATAGATAATGTTAATTTCTTAGCTTCAAGGCTTTTATTTTTTAAGTAAATATTATCTAAATTTATGAAAGGAAGTAAGAAAATGAAAGAAGTAATCAGAAAAACAAAAATCATTGGTACAATAGGACCAGCAAGTGAAAGCGAAGAAATGCTTACAAAATTAATGAACGCAGGATTAAACGTATGCAGAATTAACTTTTCACATGGTGGATACGAAGAAAATGCAGAAAAAATCGCAACAATTAAAAGATGTAGAGAAAAGCTAAACCTACCAATAGCAATGGCTCTTGATACAAAAGGACCAGAAATAAGAACAGGTAAACTAGAATCAGGCGACGAAAAAGTTACAATTACAGAAGGACAAGAATTTACTTTTGTTCATGATGATATAATTGGAAACAACACCAAAACAACAATAAGCTACAAAAACTTATATAAAGATGTAAAACCAGGTTCAACAATATTAGTTGATGATGGCGCAATAGAATTCAAAGTAAAAGAAATAAAAGGACAAGATATTGTTTGTATAGCACAAAATACTGGTAGATTAGGTTCAAGAAAAACAATGAACATACCAGATGCAATAGTTGAATTACCAGCTTTAGGTGAAAAAGATATAGATGATATCACAAAAGGAGTAAAAGCAGGATTTGACTATATATTTGCTTCATTCGTAAGAAGAGCAGATGATGTTAAACAAATTAGAAAATTATTAGACGATAATGGTGGACAAGAAGTTGGTATTATATCTAAAATAGAAAGCCAAGAAGGTATAGATAATTTAGAAGAAATACTTGAATTATCTGATGGTATAATGGTAGCTCGTGGAGATATGGGTGTTGAAATACCAATGGAACAAGTTCCAATAGTTCAAAAACATATTATAAAAAGATGTAATGAAGTTGGAAAACCAGTTATTACAGCAACACAAATGTTAGAATCAATGACATCAAATCCAAGACCAACAAGAGCTGAAGTTTCTGACGTTGCAAATGCTGTATATGATTTAACAGGATGCATAATGCTTTCAGGAGAATGCGCTATGGGTAAATATCCAGTTGAGTGTGTTGGCACTATGAATAAAATTTCAAGAGCAATTGAAGGACACATTAATTACTGGAAAAGATTTAATAACAAAGGTTGCATAATTGACAAGAATGACTTAAAAGCTAACACAGCTTACTCAGCATGTGTAACAGCAAAAGACATTGAGGCAGATGCAATAGTAGCATATACACATACAGGAGATACAGCAAATATTCTAGCAGGATTAAAACCAGCTTGCCCAGTATTAGCAATTACAGATAACTTAAAAACATATCATAAATTATCTCTAACAGCTAACACATATCCAATCTACATTGAAGCTCAAAAAGATATAGACAGCACAGTAGAAAAAGGAATACTTGAATTAGAAAAGAGCGGAATACTTGAAAAAGGAGACAAAATAGTTATAGCTGGTGGAAATAAAATTCTTCCATTAGAAAAAGAAAGCCAAGTAATTGGTGGAATAATGAAAATATAGTTGGAAGAGGAATTGTATGGAAAAAGTTAAACAAGCTAAAGCTAAAACAAAAATAAATAAAACAAATAAAGTTAAAAAAGAAATCCCAGAGAATGTTAAAGCGAAATTAGAAGAAGAAAGATTAGTAAAAGCATTGGAAGAAGAGTCTGCATTCATAAATTCTACTCAATTAAACGAAAAAATGATAAACGACTTTTATAAATTTCATAAAAGAAAAATAAGAAGAGCAGACTTTTATTCATTATTACTATGTGGTCTTGTGCTTATTTTGATAGGTATTAATTTTTTACTTGATGGTAGTGACTACTTTTTTGGACTTATTTGTAATATTATAATAAATACTTTCTTAATTATATTAGGAATATATTTGTGGGTATATGCATTTAAGTACCAAAAGTATGACAAAAAAGAGAGTAAAAAGATATATGATGATGACATATCTACATATGTAAATAATTATTATTTTAATAATGAAATGGTAATTATTAAAAATAAAATAGGTACGACTGAAAGAACATATGAATGTTTGGAAGCAGTGTATGAAACAAAGGATTTATACTACATACTAATTTCTAGAAATAGCGGATATATTATGAAAAAAGATTCTTTTACAAAAGGCAAAGAAAATGAGTTTCATAATTTTATAAAAGAAAAAATGGGGAAATATTACAAAAAGAGATGCCATAGAAAAAATTAAAAAAGGAGCGTGTCAATAGGGACGTGTCAATAGGGACGTTCCTTCATTGACACGATAGTGTCAAAAAGGGGCGTCCCTATTGACATTGACACGATAGTGTCAAAAAGGGGCGTCCCTATTGACACAACTTAGTCAAACATCTACTAATAACATCCTCTAAATGAGTAGTATCTACAATAGATTCAATACTAGCATTAAGCATTTCTTTAGGCCTAACATTTTTAACATCAAATGAATAGCCATTTACATATGCAAGCTCTCTAATAAATTCTCTAATAGTTCTACCATTACCTTCTCTAAAAGGATGTAAAACATTTAGTTCAGACATATAATATGCAAGCTTTTTAGCCATTTCATCTTTAGTCAAATTTTTAAAATTATCTTTTGAAAGTTTATCAAATAAAAATCTCAATTGTTCTTCAATGTATTCCCATTTAGCAAAGCGAAACGAGTCTTTTGCAATATCCTCAGACCTTATTTTACCAGCAAAAGGGTATATATCTTCGAATAAAAATTTATGTATTGATAAAAAATGATGAATATCAAAATTACCTATATTCTCATTTTGCATAAGAGTATAAAGTTTTAGAAGAACCAATTTTTTCTCAACTGTCGCTAATTTTTTATTATCATGAATATCTAATTTATTTACTAAAGTATTGCTATTTGGATAACAATATATTGAATTAACTGCTTCATATAGTTCTGTCATAAGTAAAAGACCAACCTTTCTTTTGTAATAAAAATATTTGCATTTCACAAATGCAAATTTATTGAAGTATAAAAGAAATAAAAGCAGAAAATTAATTTAATTCTGCTTTTATTATGCTTGTAATAGCATCGCCTAAAGACATTTCATTGTTAGAATATTTTCTTAACATAGAAATATCATCATCATTTATATAAATATTTTCAATTGCCAAATCGTTTTTAATATTAGCTAAATCTTTATTAAATTTTTCTTCGAAATTCATCTTACTAAATTCCTTTCAAAAATAAAATATATATGTATGGTGTGTTTTTGTACCTAACAACCACACATATATATTATACCACATTTTAATGAAAAAATCAAATTTAATATTTACAAAATAGTGTAAAATGGTATCGGAATAGAAAAATTGAGAATCCTTTGATATAATG